>JARGOJ010000530.1:4767-6050 GCA_029210225.1 Planctomycetota bacterium | reverse complement strand
ATACTGAAAGCCAGAGTGTGTCCAATGTTAAGGGCGGAGGCAATGTAGTCTTGGGTGTCTTGCCAAATGCGAGTCATTGTCAGGCCGTGAAAGGCCGTCAATGAAAGCATAATAAGCGCGAGGTAAGCTTCGTCGGACCGTGGTTTATGGAGTGTGGCGAGGTCGCTTCCCCAGGGGCGAAGATTGACGCTGACGTTGTTCTTATCACAGGTATGAAAGCACTCCATACATGAAATACAGTAAGTGTTGTTCTCCATTGTTGGAAGAAACTGTGAGGTTGGACATGGATCGCCTTTATCACTGCCTTTAAAGCAACCTTTGTCGTCGCATGTCGCGCAGGCGGAAAGGTCCTTGGCGCGAATCTCCACTGGAGAAAACAGCGCGTACAGACCACTGATTCGCCCAACCAGACAACCATAGCGACAGAATGACTTTTTCTCGAACAAAAAGACGCTGACAAAGGCCATTCCGACCATGGCAAGGCCCATGTATGCAGTGGCTCTCGGACTCATCGTGATCGCAAAACCAAGCTCGGCCCAAGTCAGCAGAATAAACATGATGGTCGCGGGCCAAATGTTTCTCATAGCCTTCGGCCATTTTAGATTGAGCCCCATGCTGTTCTTACTTGGACCCCAGAATCGCATACTCTCGGCCCAACCGGCGATCGCGTCCCAGGGGCAAACGTAGCACCAGGCTTTACCTGCGTATAGAATGATCAAGACCAGCCCGCACCACCACACAGTCCAGGTGAGGAGAGGAGCAATGTTTTTGCCGGGTAGTTGACTGCCGAAGAGACCAGCGCTAATGACAACGACGAAGAGGAAGGTCACTATTAATTGCAGGGTAAAGCGTAGATATCGACTGGTGAACATCCAGGAGACCCAGGAGATATTGGTTAGGTCGATCTTGTCGTCGATTTCTCGCTTCGTTTCTCCGGCCATTGGCAGGGCTCGGGGACCGGACTTTCGCTTACTCGGTCGCTCAATCAATGTAAATGAGAGAAGTAACAAGAGCGCGATGGAAGAGTAGTAGAGCCAATTTGGAATCCCCCACATACTGTGCATGAAGTATCCAGCGGGGTCTGCTAAAAATCGTCCGCGATGGTCCGTCGAGCAAAGGTAATAAGTCTTCTCTTGCCAAACAGCGGCGAGTGAATCGTCTTTCTTGACGGGGGTGAAGGTGCCGTCACTTTGACAAACTAAGCAGCTACGAGTGAGATATTGATCGGGCTTTTCCTGAAAACTTTGACGGCATTGATCGGTGCAGAAGTAGTAGGTTTGCTG
>JARGOJ010000530.1:0-4757 GCA_029210225.1 Planctomycetota bacterium | reverse complement strand
CGAGTTATACATCGGACCTGAGAATCAGATTGGCCGAGTTCTGCCTGGTGGCGGGACTAATATATATCCAGACTCACTTCCATTCCGCAAACATAGTCAATCTCTTGCCCTGTGGGACTTTTCTCGCCTTCACAACAGTCAGCGCTTGAGTCTTTCTTCGCGTCCTCAACGGTCGATGTTTTTGGATCGTCTGCTTTGACGATGGATTGTTTGCCGAAGCCCCAAAGAAGAAGAGCAACAATGGGAAGCATGCAAAGATAAGGAAAGAACAATTTCAATCGTGCAATCATGATTGCGCCACTTCCTTTTCTTTCAATCTCAATTTTTGCTTTTCTTGACGAGCCATTTTGATACGAATTGCTCGGGTGATGACCAGGAACGCGACAACACTTCCAAAGACAGCGATAATAACGGCCCAAGGATTTCCTGGTTGGCCAGCGACCATGGGTAAATCGATGTCCCAGGGAGCGCCATCGGCGTCAAAATGGATGCGTGCCACGTAGTTCGATTCATTCTGAAAGATCGGCGACCACTTGTAGACACCGCTTTCCCAAAGCGCCTCTTTCGGGCCGTAGATCACCTTGTCTTCACCGAAGACTTGATCTTCTTTAATGGTCAGCGTCACTTGGCCCTGGAAGGGTTCTTTATCTTTGACGCGGGTAATATAAACGCTAAGCGCGCAGGACTCGCCTGGCTTCGGTTTTCCGGGGTAACCGGTCATTCTTACCTGATATCGGCCAGCCTGCACTTTATAGGTTAGCACTGGCGTCTGAGGATACTGTTCGTCGTAAGCGTAGTGGGGAATCCCCATGATATGGTGAGCGTCGGCGATGGCTGCAAAGCAGAATAGAATAAGGACCACGGCCGCAATCGCTTGAATGAATGTGCTAGAACGCCGCATGATCTCAACCTCTGTTTTTCTTCAAACCACCATGGGTTCGACTTTTTTGAAATCGGAAGGCTTCGTAACGCGATAGTGAAGGGCGTCATCCCCGCAAACAGACAAGCACACGCCGCAGTTATCGCACTCAATGCCCATTTCGTCTCTCATTGGCGCGAGACCCATGGGGCAATCTCGAACACAGTCCCCACAGCTGGTGCAAGAGGCAGCGCGTCGACGAATTCGGGTGAGCCTAAACACTCCGAGCAAGCTGTAAAGTCCGCCACCAGGACAGACAACACGGCACCACCAGCGGCGAGCGACGGTCTGTTCAAAGATGACTATTCCAAGCAGGAAGCCGCTCATGACACTCAGGCCATCCCAGCCCATTCCGGCCTGACCACTCTCTGCGCGATCAAAGAACGCGAAGACATAGTCGTGAGCCTCCCGTCCAAGAATCGCTGGGGGATAAATGTATCCGAGCAGGGGAGACATGAGCCAAAAGCTCGCGATCAATCCAGTGAACAATAGAATGTATTTCGTCGACCTAGGAAATTGAACGTCAAAAGGCCTCAATTCAAGGAACTTAAGCAGTCCGCGAAACTTATCGCTCATTTCCAGGAGAAAACCGACAGGGCAAATCCACGAGCAAAAGACCCGACCGAAGATAATCGTGATTAACAATGGTAGGGCCACGCTAATGACGAGCACCCAATGAACTGAGCGACTCGCCGCGATGCTCTCGCTCGCTGCCAATGGGTCTGTTACGGACACGGAGCCAATTTGTGCTGACCAGGGTCCGCCACGAATGAATTGAGCCTTTTCGAGGCAGCCTTTTCGATCGCGAATGATCTTGCCAACGCGTTCCTTTTCAGTGCCTGGGAGAGAGCGAATGCAGTCGTCGACCGTCGCGAGCGTCGCTCCCTGCGGAGATCCTTCCCACTTCGTGAGCGCTTCGTCGAGCTCACGGGATGCTAGGTAATTCGTATATCGCGCCACAATGGGGACAAGGAACATAAACGCAACGACTGATATTTGAATCGAACGTCTAAAAACCTGAAGTTTACGAATTTTGAACGACCACTTCATAGCTCACGCCCTAGGTGTAATGTGAATGGCTTGGGGATACCGAATGCACGCCCGTTCGCACAGTCCACACCCAACACACTCCTCTGGGTCAAGAATAGGCCGCTCCCAGAGACCCGCCTTCAACGCGATTCCCTCAAGGGGACAAGCCCGAATGCAAACTCCGCAGGACGATCCCTGATAGGAGTAACAGAGATTTTCGTCAATCTCCGCCGTTCCCATATTGACGTGTTCACGAATGGACTCGACGAACTTCTTCGTCAGCGTGAGAGCCCCTGACGGGCAGGCTGCGGTGCAGAGTAGGTCATCTCCGGGCACTCCATTACACAGCATGCAGGCCTGACGCCGGGGGAAGATGACTGGGGTGCCCCGCTCACCAGGTCCCGGCTTCAAGGAGAGGTCTTTGCCTGACTCTTTCGTAAAGGCTGTAATAGCTCGGTTTGGACAAGCGTCAGCGCAACGACCGCAACGAATGCAGGTGGCGAGAAAATCGTCCTCGTCGAGGGCACCCGGTGGCCTCAGCGCTGAGCTTTTTGCTTGCGCTTTGCCACCACTGAGCCACCAGGCACCGGCCATGAAGCCTGCCACTGAGGCGACGCCGGTCATCGCCTCTTTGATGAAATTGCGCCGGGGAGTTTTCGGCTGCTCACTATCAATCATGACCGCCCCTAAATTCGTTCGAGCCGAACCGCTAATTTCTTATAGTCACACTGTCCTGAGACAGGGTCCCATGCTCGGTGACTCACAGCGTTCACCAACCATTTATTCTTCTTCGGATCCGCGCTATCAGCGACAGAGAGGTTCCATGGAGAGAATAAATATCCTGGAGGACATTCGTTGCGAGCAGGGCGGACGATTGACGTGGTTCCCACTGAAACCCGCGCTTCATAGCTACCCCGGCGGCTCTTGACTCGGACCTTTTCTCCGTCTTCCAGCTTCCAACGCTTGGCGTCTTCTTCGCTCACTTCGACATACTGCTCGGGCACCAACTTCATTGTTGTTGCTCCGCGAATTGTTTTCGCAGTATGAAAGTGCTCGTAGACAATTCCGAGGCCAAGCCAGAATGGATACTTGTCTTCTTTAATGGCGTCTTCAAGGGCCTTCGTCTTGCTGTTGTAGAAGTCGAGGTCAGGAAGTTCCGGAACCAGCGCTAAGTCGCGGGCGCGCTTCAATAGCTTTTGGTTGTGATAAAGGTAGGGTCCTTCACCTTTTTTCGCGCCGTATTTCTTGAACGCTTCGGTCACTTCTTTAATGTATTTTCCGTCAGGACCATAGTCTTGCTCACAGAGCTTGAATCGCGCTTTTCCATTGGCGTGACGGAAGTTCTCGTAGGGCATATTTTTCCAGCCCTCTTGCCCCATGTAACGCCTCGGAGCGCCGCCAGCCTTGGCCATTTCGTAGGTCGGCGCTGGCCACTGAATTCCGCGCTGTTGTCTCAATTGATCGTAGAGACCGATGCCATCTCTCTTCTTGACTTCGAGCATTCCCGACAAGTCGGCATCCGAACCTTTACTGGCCTTTACGATATCCTCGAAGACATCTTCGGGGTCGTAGAAAGTTTGACCGTAGGCGTTCTTCAACGTCTTCTTGTAGGGAATGATCTTATCGGCGTCGAGTCCCAACTTCTTGGCGATTGACTTACACTTATCGATCGCCAAATCCATGTCGGGGAGAGCTTCGGTGATCGGCTTGCCTTTATCGTCGCGGCCCACAGAAACGCCGTCGCAAACATAGACTCGACGCTCTGATTGAATGTAAGTTCCACCTGTCCACTCACCCCAGGTGATCGCCGGGAAGACAACGTCGGCATAGAGCAAGTTTGGTGCGTGACGGTAGATGTCTTGAACAACACAGAACATTTTCGTCAGCGCTGGTCGGACAAGAGTTTCAACGTCGGGACGGACCGTTGAACTTGTTTTTTTAGGATCCGGGAGCTTGGCGAGAATAACGTTTTCTTCTGGCGCGGAGTTTCTGCGGCCGGCTACGAAAACACTCCCTCTAAAGCCCGCTCCATCATTCCAATAGCCATTGGATTTTTCAGGAGTGATGTCTGCTTCAGACGAGAGCGGGGCACCCGCCAACAATCGGCAATCCAGTCACGCCATTTCACGTGTTGAATTGAGCGATTGAATGGAAGGCGGCCGGTCAAGCCACCCATCAAGCGTTCGCTCATAGCGTTTGGTTGACCTGTTTGAGAGTGAGTTCCACAACCCTTGCGACCGACATTTCCAGTCAACAAGTGAAGATTGATGATTGAAATGGTGTTGTGTTGACCGTGGATCATTTGGTTGTAACCAATGCCCCAGTAAGTCAAAACTCCTCCAACACCCTTCTTGCGACCCTTAATTGACGCTGCGGCCCAGTCTTTCGCGACTGCTTCGATCATTTCTTCAGTCACTCGGCCGCAATCGAGGAGCTTTAAGCGATCGATGACTTGCTTGGGAGAATAACGCTCTTTAACTCCCTTTACATAGTCACGCCAGCCGTCGGTGTTCTTGTCGAGCCACTCTTCGGGCATGACGGCTTTTGGATACTTCGTCAGAATGACGTAAGCGATGGCGTTGAGGTAAGAGATATCGCCATTGAGGGTGGCGAAGTGATAGGAGTTCTTTGGATTGATCGCTTCGAGACCCTGAACAGTTCCTGTTTTCCGAGGGTCAGCAACGATGGTGGGGATGTTCTTTTGGTCTTTTTGGTCTGCCACTCGCCAGAAGAGAACGGGGTGTGCTTCCCGAGCATTGTGTCCCCAGAAGCCAATCATGTCGGCGTATTCGAGGTCTTCATAACTGGT
>JARGOJ010000529.1:3556-6466 GCA_029210225.1 Planctomycetota bacterium | reverse complement strand
CATGGTCTGGCGGGCCCCCAGAATTTCGGCTTGCCAAAATCCTATCACGCAGGGTCTCTCCTTCCACATATTCCATAGTGAAGTAGTGATCGCTCTTGATCTGTCCAACCGTCTTGATCGAAACAATGTTGCGATGCTTCAATTGCGCGAGCGCCTCAACCTCACGACGAAAGCGCTTAAATTGACTCTCTTCACCCCCGATCATAGTCTTTAGAACAACGACGTGGCCGTTCGTGATATCACGTGCCTTGTAGACAACACCCATACCACCACGGCCAATTTCAACGACGTCTCGATAGCCAGGGAACTGACCACTTTCAACGTCCATCACGCCACCTCTTGGCTATATAATAGTCGTGGCTATTCACTGGGTGGCTTCCTTGTGATCGTTGCCTGATCGCTCTTGATATCGCCCATTTTGTTGTTTTTAAATTTGCAGTTAAAAATATTGACTTTCGATTTGACGATAACCAGCCCATTGCTGTAATGGTCCGAGAAGCTACAGTTGTTGAGCTTTGCCTGAGATTCGTATAAAACTCGGAGGCCATTCTTTCGTTCGTTTGGACTGTTAGGAAAGCCGTTGGCACGGAACTCGCAATCTATAAAGTCCCCCGAGGATTGCTGAGAAACAGTCACTCCAGAGTAGTTGTTGTGAACAAACTGACAACGTAGAAACTTCGCGGTTGAACGACTCCTAACGACAGCCCCCTCACAAATCGATTTTTTGAATTCGCAGTCCGTGAAAGTCCCCGTCGATCCCGAGAGAAGAATGCCCCGGTCGAACATTTCAAAGAAGCGACTGTTTTTGAAAACTGCTTCACTCCCCGAACTCATTTCAACGCAGGCGAAGGCCTTCGATTGGTCGACATTCAAAGAAGGTCCTGGGTCTGTAAACTCGCAGCCGTCGATCACTAATTTCGCTCCAGTCGTCGAGATGGCCGGGCCCAGAGAGCGGGACAGCTTTGATCGTCGTATAGTCAGCGACGGCAATATCCTATTCCCCGAGTAACCATTGACCTCGATGCCGCAAAACCCCCTAACCTTAAGGATGCAATCCTCAATTGTGACATTCGAGCTCTCAGAGATGACCATCATCTTGTCGACCGTCGGGCCTGTTCCGACCAACGACAGTCCCTTAAAGTAAAAGAGAAGCTGGCTCTTAAGCAAGATCGGACGATCGATCTCAAGGATCACGTCCTCTGGCGAACCCAAGCCCAAGATCGTCCCCTTCCGGGTAATCGGCGTCACGCTCCGATATCGCCCTTTTGGCAACGCTAATATGGAGCCAAGCGGGGCCCTTTGAATGGCCTGGCGTAAAGAAGAATAACGGGAGTTCTTGGAGCTGATTACGAATAGGTCTGTCGGGGCTGTCGTGGTTCTTAGCTTGTTTTCATCAATTAACACAAATTGGAGGTCGCCGGTGACCTTGTCGAGAGGGATATCATGACGGAATTGATCAGTGGTGACTTCGACTCGTTGACCATTAATCATGAGGCTGCTTAGTTTTTCAGTCACCTTGCCATCGAGCTTGAGTAAATTATTCTCGACCGTCACTGACTTAAGGCTGAATCCTGGCGACGTTCTGTCGACCGTTGCGTGAACCGTTATCGGGGCGCTCACATTGCCCGATTCGTCCTCCGCAACGATGCTCAGCCTGTGCTCGCCTTCTTTCAATTTTTTTAGACGAACATTGAAAGCGCCGCCTCTAGATAAGCGGTAGCGTTTCTTATTAACAATGATCCAAGCTGGAGCCCGATCTATGACGAAACCTGAAATGGTAATTGGCTGGGTTTTATCTGTTGAAATGAGAACCCCAGCGGTTCGTAACGCAATCTCTGGAGCCTCTCTGTCCCGACTCGCAAGGACGACGACGCAGGCCACCAGCACAATGATGAGGCCGACGAGGCCAACCAAGGTCTTGGGGTAAGGAGGCTGACGAGCAACGCTTTTCTCCCTCAGCTCCATGCGCTTGCAAAATTCGAGCATTGTGGGGCGTTGACTTGTCTTTCGTTCTAGGCAGTCCGAGCAGAGTTCCGAGAGCCAATCAGGAAGCTCCGGATTTAACGTTTTGACCGGGGGAGGATTCCGGTCGACGACCGCCATACACCAAGCGCTGAATGGCAGCGCTCCGAAGGGCTGCTGCCCACTGAGGCAGTAATAGAGGGTCGCGCCGAGAGACCAGACATCGGAGGCTGGACCAATTCGACCATATTCTCCGTTGAACTCTAGCTGTTCAGGCGGCATGAAACCCGGGGTTCCGAGCATCTGACCGGTCTTCGTTAAGTTCTGGACGTCGGTATCAAATTGACTGTCCATTTGCTTGACGAGGCCGAAGTCAACAAGAACAGGACGATTCTGGCCGATCACTATGTTTTCGGGCTTCACATCGCGATGCACAATGCCTTTTTCATGACACACAGCCAAACCCTTGGCGGTCGCCAAAATGATTGCCACAGTCCGCTCAAAGTCGGGGACTTGGCCACTTTGTCGCAGCGTCTCCGCGACGATATGACGAAGGTTTTGGCCTTCGATGTATTCCATCGCGAAGTAACATTCACCGGAGCTTTGGCCAACGTTTTTAATTGAAACAATATTGTGATGCTTCAGCTCAGCGAGGACCGTGGCCTCTCTCTGGAAACGCTGAATTTGTTGACCGTCGCCATTTTTAAGCATGGTCTTAATGACGACGTTGTGACCATTGAATTTATGCCGCGCCTTATAAACAACGCCCATTCCTCCTCGTCCTAACTCCACGACATCTTCATAGTCTGGAAATCGGGTGGCGAAGTCGGTCTTTTGGAATTGAGAATGGTTGGACGTTGATCCGGTCATAGTGTCTTTGCTCTCAGCCACTCAACTATAACGTTTTTGGCGACTGAGCACTCCCATGGTTGACAGGAAAAAAGTCCC
>JARGOJ010000529.1:0-3546 GCA_029210225.1 Planctomycetota bacterium | reverse complement strand
CATGGGACTTTTGAGAGGGTAGAACTTCGAGCGTTAACGTCAACTGGCAGAGAGGCGCTTTTCGAGGTCGTCGGCGCTTCCCATGTGCTCACCGTTCATAAAGATTTGTGGAACTGTCGAGGCTCCAGAGACCGCTCGGATAGAGCGATAGGTGACATCGCGACCGAGGAGAATCTCTTCGTATTGCAGTTCCTTTTCCTTTAACAAAGACTTAGCCCGAGAGCAGTGAGGGCAACCTTCCCGGGTGAAGAGCGTGTAGAACTCGCGCTCTTTTGCCTCGGGGTTGATGTAGTTAAGCATCGTGTCGGCGTCGGAAACTTCAAAGGGATCCCCTTCTTTATCGGGCTCAATGAACATTTTTTCGACCACACCGTCGTTGACGACCATCGAGTAACGCCAAGAGCGCTTTCCAAATCCGAGCGCAGCTTTGTCAACCAAAAGGCCGAGAGCCGATGTTAACTCACCGTTCCCATCGGGAATGAGACGGATGTTCTCTACTTTTTGATTGTCTTTCCACGCGTCCATAACGAAGCCATCGTTGACAGAAACACAAAAGACATCGGAGATGCCGTTCTCACGAAAAACAGGGGCCAGCTCGTCGTAGCGGGGGAGATGCTTACTGCTGCATGTCGGGGTAAAAGCCCCAGGCAAGGCAAAGACAATGACTCTTCGTCCGGAGAACAGGTCCTCGCTCTTTAAGTCGAGCCACTGCCCCTTTTCTCTGGCGCGGAATGTGATTGAGGGAATGCGTTTCCCTTCGCTATTGGGTAAATCTTGAGACATGGTCTGGACTTCCTTTTCCTAAATGAGATTTTAATCACGGTTCATGGCGAGCTTATTAACAAGTTGCGTGCCAAAGAACAAAGACAAGTAAAACAAGGGGCCAGTAATGAAGACACCGATATAACATAAAAAGCGAGCCCCTGGCAAAACCGATATACCGGTGCGGATAATCACTCTTTGATTTTTCGGAGTCATCGACAATTTTGGTCAGCTGCGACAAAAAATGATCCTCGGAGAAAGGGTCTATGCCCCTATTTCGTAAGGCCTTGCAATGGTCCGACTGAGTATTCACAACATTCAATTCATAAAGTGCAAGTAATTTGTATCCGACAACGATAAAACAATAGTGGTCTTTCATTTGCAGAGGGAGTTATGAGCGAGGAGAACAAACAAATGAAAAGCCAAGATTTGCCGAGCAGCGAAACACCGACTCCGATACAGAGGAACCTAACCCGTGCCACAGCTCGTATTCGGAAGAGCGCAGGAGCTGGAAGCGCTGGCCCCTTACCCATGGCCGCGTTCTTGGCGCTCCACCGCAACCACAGCGAACAGATGTTCCTCACAACCTTTCGTGGGCCTTTCCTGGTCTGCCATTCAGGGCAGAAGGAACCGTGGCTCATTGACCTGGGAGCGTTCAAGCGAGTTGTGTTCAGGCCGCTGATCATTGGGCGAGACCTCAACTGTCATATCGTCTTCAAGAACGACGAAGTCTCCAGGCAACACGCGTCATTCGAGATCGTCAATGGACGCTGGGCCGTTCGTGACCTGGGCGCGAGCAACGGCACTTTTATCGATAAGGCCCGCATACCAGCAAAGCAACACCGCCCTCTCGTCGATCACTCCCTGCTCCACTTTGGGCGCGTCAACCAAGCTCAATTCCTCTCAGCAAAAGCCTTCTTCAAGAAGTTTATCGCCGACGACAGCGCTAAAGCCACGCCCGCGCCAAAAGGCGATCCAAGAGCCTACCTTGCCTATCACAGCCAAAACAAAATTGGCTCCGTCAACCTCGACACCTTCGCTCGACGATGTGCTGGGGTCACCTTGCAAGAGTTCATAGAGCTCTTCCCACACCCAGTCATCATGCGCCTTCAAGGCAATCTAAGCGGGTCCTTTAAGCTCGCCTCCAAACTATCCTCGGAGACCAACAAATTCTACGTTCGCACCCGCGCAAACGAGTTCAAAAAAGCTGTCTTTTGGATACTCCATACCGAATTCCGCGAAAAGCCCTTCCGCCTCGGGCGGAATCCATCCAACAATGAACTCATTGTCGAGGAACCTGATGTCTCACGACACCACTCCGAGATCCGATTTGAAAATGATCGCTGGGCCGTCTACGACCTTCAATCCAGCGCCGGCACCAAAGTCAACGGCCACCCCCTCGAAAGTAAACGGGAGCTCCTCGACGAAGCCATCATCGTCCTCGGTGACGCCTGCATGCTCCAATTCGTAAACCCGACCAGCTTCTACTTATTTCTCGAAACATACTATCGCTCCATGGGAGAGTAAAAGCCAACAAAACAGACTCGGGTGATAACAAGAAAGATCATAAAACCAGTCCTATCTATCTATGTTAATCTAGAACATCTCAAAGTGCCGTTCTTGTCGTGGCCTCGACATTGATAGGTTAGCAGTGATGAATGAACGTCCTCCACCCAATCAGGATCCGCGCTTTCAATCGATTGGCCCCGTTCCCATCACAACCTTCCTCGCCCTCTACGGTAACCTGAAGCCGCAGGACTTCGAATCCATCACAAAAGGTCCATTTCTCCTATGTCAGCGAAGAAAGAAGGACGCTTGGCTGTTCGACTTGGGGCAGTATCGAAGCCAAAACCCTGGGTCAATCGTGCTAGGCCGAGATCCGAGCTGCCAAATCTTCTATGACGGGGAGGCCGTTTCCCGACGTCACGCCGCCTTCGAGATCTTTAACGGCCAGTGGTTCCTCAAAGACCTTGGAGCCAGCAACGGAACATTCGTCGATAAACATCGTCTGCGACCTCAATCGGCTCATCCCCTCACCAATCAAGTGCCCATTCACTTTGGCCCATCCGCCCGCGCCATCTTCCTGTCGACCTCGACCCTCTTCGCTTTGGTCAGCGATCAACCCAGCTCCCTTGGAAACACCGACCTCAGCCAAACCGCGAAAAAGCTTTCAAACTTCATTCGAAAGAAGTCAAACCTCCACATCGGGCCCTTCGACCTTGGGAACTTCGCGCAAAAGATCTCGAAGCTCGGCAAAGACGACTTTCAAGCGGCGTTCCCATGCCCCGCCCTCATACGACTCCAATGCTCCGAAGACGGTCACCTCCTCTCACGAGAAGAAGAAACACGGGCAATCCCCCTCAAAGACAAGCATCGCGGATTTCGACGCGCCCAATTTTGGTATCTCCGAGAGGAAGACGATTCAAAGCCATTCTTCATTGGTCGAGATCCCGTTCACAACGACCTCGTCGTTGAAGAAGCAGATATCTCACGAAGCCACGCGGTCCTCACTTTTGAAGAGAGCAAGTGGATGATTAGCGATCGGAGCTCGACCACAGGTACCCGTCTCAACGGACAAACTGTTTCTGGAAGCAGCGTCTTGGCCGATGAATCCTTCGTATCACTCGGTGGAATCTGTATCTTGCAGTTTGTCTCGTCACAAAACTTCTATGAGTTCCTCAGACGCTACAACCACTCAACAAATCTCTAGAGCGTTTTTTCGATTGAGTCTCATTTCCGTGATGGCCGTCAATCACTTCTTTTCTCACGCTCGGGATCGCGGGC
>JARGOJ010000528.1 GCA_029210225.1 Planctomycetota bacterium | reverse complement strand
GATAGTGTTCCCGCTCAAGTTGTCCAGCCATCAGGGACAGTTTGATGTCAGCCTGTTTATTGTGACCTCCAAAGCACTTTCGCAAGACCATCTCTTCTGGGAGACGACTCAATTTGGGGTGCAGGCTTTCCCAAAACCGCGTTCGTTTACTTTGACCCGCATCGAACGTCGACGGAGAAAACTTCATCAGCTACTGACCTCTCTGGTCCCGAAAGAGGCGATCCCCGATCAATGGTATATGACGAAGCTCGTTGGTCGGGGCATCAATGGCCCGAAGAACAAGGTTGAGGATTGGGAGCAAGACTTTTCAATTCGCTTTCCTAGTAAGAAGAATCATTTCTCGAATTTGGATCGATTGAAAATCTCTTTAAAGGGGTTGCGGAGATCCGAAGCTGGGAAAGGCGAGACTGTTCACAGGGATATTCTCAAGCGAATGTACGGTGTGAATCTGACGTGCGACGACTCAGAGAGCTTGAAGTATTTATTTCAGGAGTTGGCAAAAGCAAATGAAAAGGGGGCGTTTCACTACGATCAGATTGATTTGGGCGCTCTCATAAATGGGTGCCGAGGTTGGTCATTCAAAGAGCTAAGGCCCTTTGCGAAGCTCATTGGAAAGGAAGTGAGTCGGGGGGGACAGAGGAAGTGGAAGAATGGTCTCAATGTGTTCTTGCGAAATCAGGGAGAGGCTGCCGATCAATTGTGTTTAGAGATGCTTCAATCAAAGAACCTTGGCTGGCAGCAATTTTCTATCAATTACATTAAATTGAATCAACTTCGCGCCGGGGATCAGGGCAAGTTGTCACCAGTGTGCAGCCAATTCTTATGCCTCGCTTTGAAGAATAAAGATGCCACGAATCGTTTCAACGCCGTTCTCGCGATTCCGGACGGCCCTATCGATGCGAAGTTAGCCTCCGCTTTGAAGTTGATGTTGAAAGACCCTGATCTGCGAGTCCGGAAGGAAGCCGAGGCTGTTTTGTCGCGGAAGGACCCGGTGACGGACCTCTGGGACTCTGTGGTTGAAGACTTTGAGTCGGATTCAAAGGCTCAGCGATATGCGGCGATTCGTTTGATGGGCACGCTCCCTCGTGATTCGGTGAAGGCCGTTCCCTTTTTATTGAAGGCGCTCGATGACGAAGACTTGAAGAATAGGCGGAGAGCGGCGAGAACCCTGGGTTTCTTTCGCAATGGGGCGAAGGAGACGATTCCTGCTCTGTTAAAGCGGCTCAAAGATCCGGCGCAAAAAGACATGCATGGGAGTGTCATCTCGGGTTTGTCTTGCTTTGGACCAAAGGCGAAGCTCGCGTATCCGTTCATAAAAGCTCGAATGAATGATGAAAATCTTCGAGTGCGGAGCGCGGCGCGGGAGTGCCTTATGTACATGGGGAAGGATGCGGCGGATCATTTATCCCAGCTCATGATCCTCTATAAGAATGGGGGGGCAGACATTAAGCGTCGAATTGCAGGTGTTCTGGCCGTCTGTGGAGCCAAAGCGGTGCCCCATTTCATTAACTTGCTCAACTCTTCAGATCTCGAAGACCGGGCTTTGGCGGCCTTTGGAATTAGCCGTGCGGGTCTTTCCAACAAAGACTATGTGCCGGGGCTTTTGAAGCTGGCTAAGGAGAAAGCCGTTTCCAAGGCGCTTGGGGAGCAGGATGTGAGGGGCTTCGCGTTCAATGCCCTCGGCTGGATGAAGAAAGACGCGCTTGGAGCTGTGCCGCTGCTCAAAAAATATGCGGATTGGAGCGATAGCAATTCTGCTCTGAGTGTTCATGCCTCCTTTGCGCTTTGGCGAATCAATGGATCGAAAGACAAGTTCTTTGAGGTGACGACGGAGGTTCTCTCATGGGAGAGGCTTGAGTGCATTGATGATTTAGCGATTCGGCAGCAGCGCCGTGACCTTGCGAGAGTTTCCCTTCGTTACTTGAAAGTGATGGGGGAGCGAGCGAGGGAGAAAGAGCTCGATTTGCTCTTCTTGCTAAAAGTCGATTCTCTATTTTGGTGTCATAAGATACTGATTGAAACCCTCCAAAAAGTGAGTGGTGGTCGGGAGGAGACGATCACTCATTTGCAGTCTTTGCTGAGAAAGAGTAAACATCGCAGGTTGGCGAGGAGGGCACTGGCTGAAATAAGGATGCGCAAGCTAAAGAAGTTAAGGTAGGACGATTGGTCGGCGCTATTGAGTTCTTTGAGGCGGTGAGATTTATAGAAAATGAGTGGGGAGACCTGCTCTTTTTTTATGGCGCTTTTTAATTCTCATCGTTGACTTCGCGAGGAAATTCTTCTCTTATGGGGGCCCTAACTTTTTGTTAACATCTGCGTGGGGCCTCTATCTACAAAGACTCATCTTTTCAGCGAGATGTGGCGGCGACATTTTCTAAAGGATTTCTTAGGGAAGGCCTGATGAATGTCGAAGAGTAGGAAGAGATACAGAGCACTAAATTGATGGGATTGGGACGAATCATATGGTGGAAGTCAACTTCGCGACGGCCTTGAGTCGATTTTACCCGTCTCTTAAGCCGGAGAGTATCGAGGCGAATACTGTCAAAGAGTTGGTCGCGAAGCTCGATGGACTCTATGACAATTTGAGTCAGTATATTGTTGACGATGCCGGTCAATTGAGAAAGCACGTCAATATCTTTGTGAACAATGAAATGATCTCGGACCGGAAGGGGCTGACGGATGTCCTGTCTCATTCGGACAAGGTCTATTTTATGCAAGCGCTGTCAGGGGGATAGTTCGTGAAATTAATGTGTGTTGGAACTCGAAAAGGGTTGCTGGTTTTTGGCCGAGAGAAGAATCAATGGTCGCTTCAGAAGACCAATTTTCAGGGCATTCCAGTCTCTCAATTCTTCGCCGATCCGGTGACAGGGGATTGGTGGGCGGCCCTCGACCATGGTCATTGGGGGGTGAAGCTTCAGCGCTCGAAGGATCGCGGGGAGAGCTGGGAAGAGATCGCTGCTCCCAAATATCCTGAGGGGGAAGAAATTCGTGACGGTGTCCCAGCGACTCTTGCATACATTTGGGCCATTGAGAGAGTGGGGGACAAGGTCTATTTTGGAACCGATCCCGGCGGGCTCTTTAGTTATGACGAGGAAAATCAATTCACGCTGAATCGGCCCCTATGGGATTTGCCATCACGGAAGAAGTGGTTTGGTGGCGGTCGAGACAACGCGGGGATTCACTCCATCGTTGTGAACCCTGAAGATTCAAAGAACTTCTATATTGCGGTGAGCTGTGCCGGAGTTTTCGAAACGAAGGATGGCGGCGAGAGCTGGGTCCCTAAAAACAAAGGCTTGAGAGCCGACTTCCTCCCTGATCCGACGTCAGAGATTGGACAGGATCCTCACTTAGTTGTGGCGAGCCCGGCAGACTTCAAAGTGCTCTGGCAGCAAAATCACTGTGGTATTTACCGCTCTGTCGACGCCGGGGCGAACTGGGATTTTATCTCTGAGAAGGATGGCCCGGCGGACTTTGGATTTGCAGTGGCAGCCAGTGAGACAGACCCTGACACAGCTTGGGTTATTCCTGGAGTGAGCGACGAGGTTCGGACGGCTGTTGATGGCAAGATGTGTGTCTGTCGGACGAACGATGGCGGCAAGACTTGGACGCAACTCAGAACTGGATTGCCTCAAGAGAATTGCTTCGATATCGTTTACCGCCATTGCTTCGATATTCAAGGACAAGAATTAGCCTTCGGCACCACGACTGGGAACCTCTTTTATTCCTCGGACCTTGGCGATCATTGGGACACTGTTTCCAATTACTTACCCATGGTCTATGTCGTGAAATTCCTCGATCTCGATTGAATCCTGAAACGAATACTGGCGAAAAAATGAGAATCATCTGAGGGCTTGGTTGACGCTCGAAAAATAAATTTCGAGCTTCAGACCAAGCCCATTCTCTTTCTCCTCTCTTCCCCAAAAATAACTCTTCCGGATGTCGGAAGAATGTGCTCTATTCCTCTCTCGGTAGATGCCTAACTTTTATGGAACATTCGCATGAATTGAGAGGATTGGGACGCGTGGTAGAATTTGGTAGAGGTCGAGTGAAATCAGGAACTCTGGAGCGGCGTCAAGCTTTACGGAAGGAAGCCCTGACTTTGTTGAAGAACGGTGAACTCTGGAGCGCTTACGAGGGCTTTTGGCGATCGGGGATGAGCGATCAAGATTCAGTGAGTAAAACTCTCGGGGCCGAGCTTTGTCGACTCCAAAAACCGGCATTGACGACCCTCATTGAGTCGCTCGGAGACAGCGGTTTGAAGTCGCGAGGGGGCGTTTGGGATTTCAATATTAGCACCATCGTCGACCCGACTTACGACCAATGCCTTAAGGCCATGCGTCCTAAGAGCAAGTTTGAGCTCGGGGCCTTGCCTAGTGATCGCTTCGGTCACAATAAAAACGCAGGGCTCAACACTCAGCCGATTTTTGGCTTTCTCTTTGATTCCACGGAGAGCCTGGAATTCCTGAACTTTGCGAAAATTCCTGGCATACGTTCATTAGTCTTTCAGCGCTCTCGACCGAACTTTGAGAGCTTTGAAGAGATGCGCAGCCTGCGCTATCTTGAGTTCTCCGACCTTGTTCCTGAGCAGCAAACTCTCTATGGACGGCGGGATTTGGAGTGCCTCGTCAAGCACAGCTCACCCCTGGAGTTCCTCTCTCTGGGCGGGCGAACCTTTTATATGGATGATTGGTCGATTGAATTGATAAGTCAATTGCAGTCCCTCCGTTTTCTGAGCCTCTCCAGATGCCTCGGTCAGGATGTCGACCTCTCTCCGCTCACCGACTGCCCCTGGTTCGAAAGTTTGTATCTAAATGAAACGTCCCTCGGGCAACGGATTTTTGACAGCTTAGTTCATTGTCGAGAATTGAAGCAGCTGCGACTCAGCGCAGCAGACATCGACGAAGCCGCCTTCGCCCGCTTTGCCTTTGACAGCCAGTTGACAGAGCTTTATGCCTCTGGAACGCCGCTCACCGATCTAAGCCTCAACGCCCTCACCTACGCTCGTCAATTACAAAAAATTGACCTCAGTTCTCCTCGCTTCACCGAAGAGGGCTATCAGAGACTCGCATCGAATAAGAAGCTTCGCGACGTGCGAATTGTCGGAGGAGTGACCAACGCAGTCGTCGCGACTTTGGCAGAGAACGAGAAGCTTCGATCATTGTCTTTATTCAATCCGCGAATTGACGATGACTGCGTACCTGCCCTCTGTCAATTATCCAATCTAAGCTCGCTTCGTATTACAAAAGTGAACTTCTCCCAGAAGAGCCTGGCGAAGCTTAAAACGGCGCTCCCTGGAACTCACATTAAAATTGGCCAGCAGAAGAATGTTTCGCTGTGCTAATTGTCAGTGGAAATGAGAAGAGAAAAGGATGCTCAGAAGACGCATCCTTTTCTTCTCAAAACACTCGTTAATAGCCTCGTCCTTTGCGGCGGATGTTTTTATACATCTGCTTCGTCTGGGCCTTGCGATTGCGCTTCTCTGCTTGCCGCGCTTGCACATTGACCTTCCGTTCAAGCCAGGCTTGTTCGCGCTTGAGCTTTAGGTCATTCTGAAAGTCTAAAGTAAGGCCATTCCTATAAAAACATTCAACTAGTTGTTTATCAATTCCTCTCCCGCTGGGAGGCTGTTGTAAAAGTCACCTCAGGGAAGTTTTACCACTTGTTTGTTTAGGTGAGGATCTGTGACAGCTCACCTTGAATTTCCCCGGCACTCTCAATTCGGTTTTGTGTCCAAAGTTGGTCGTGCTTAACACCGCACTAAAATCACGAAATAGGCTTCTTTTGACCCTTCTATACGTTCCTTCTCTACTTTTCCAACCAGGATCAGACAACGCCTTAGATTGTGGCTCATTGCATGTAAGCTAAATTCTACTTTGACTTTTCCATGTCCAACTCGTCGGAATCTGTTGAGGTCTTGTTGTCCTCGTAATTCACCAAATACGGGCTCCACCCGAGCTTGCCTCTTCGAATAGGCCTTTTTGGCACCTGCTTGCTTCATCACTTCGCATAAGGCTTCTTTGAGAACTTCTGCCTTATAACGCTTGATTGATCGGCCTTTTGGACTGTTCGTGCATTGTGCTTTTAGAGGGCATACGGCGCATATCTCGGGCCTCATTTGATAGCGTTGGAATTGCTCTGTTTCAGGTCCGGTTGTTAGCTCCCCGGCGGGATACAGAGCTTTGTCTCCCGGGCAATTGTAGAGGTCTAGTTCCTCTATGTATTCGAATTTTGACTTGGGGAAATACTTTGGCTTATCTCTTCGCTTGTTTTGGCTTCCGCCTTTAGGGCACAACAAATCCAAGTCGTTTTTCAACGCCAAGAGAATGACAGCGAAACAGAAGAAACCAGCATCCAACAAGAGCTGGTCAATTTCTTGCTCGCAAGGTTTCACAAGTGCTTGAGCTTGATTCAGGAGCTTGGGGACCGCCCCTGGTTCGGAGGAAGGCTCGACTGTTTGTGCAACGATTATTCG
>JARGOJ010000527.1 GCA_029210225.1 Planctomycetota bacterium | reverse complement strand
TGAAAAGGAATGACGATGCTCACTGTTTTCAATCGCCGCGCAGGCCCGATGCTCGATGCCCTGAACAAACTGGAGCAACGATCGCCGGGAAAGCTCTGAGAATGAAAAAGAACCGAGCCCTTCTTTGCAGAGGTAAGCCACGGCCCCCGCCGCAGCGATTCCTCGCGGGTCTCTTTGCTTCATAAGGCCGACTTGCAAAACGCAGCGGGAGAGCGCCTCTTCATCATCCCGAAAGTAGAGCCCGGCCGGGGCAATCATCATCGCCACACCATTTCCCGCAGATGGCTGCGCGGCCTCCTCAGGAGGACAGTGATTGGCGAGCAAACGAGTCATGACCCGGAAGTTCTTCCCCGTCCCCCGATGCCCACCAAAAGACCCTCGTGTCTTCGGACCCTCTCTATAAAGGTCCACGAAGAATTGCGCTAAGCCCGAAGTGGGATCGTCAGGGTTGAGAAGGAGGGCGTCACAGAGCCCTAAGGCTTGCTGAGCGTCGTCTGAGTGAAGCCCCTTCGGTCGCCATCGTTTTTTGCTTTCGAGCATCTCCGTCACTTGGCCGTAGTCACGAATAATATCCCGCTGCTTCCAGCCTTCCACCGGACAACCGAGGGCATCCCCAGTCACCAAGCCGTAGAGAGCGCCTAAAATCTTGTCATGAAGAATCGTTGAAAAGTTGGTCGTCAAAGAAAACTCCTCTTTCTCTTTGGGAACGACGGCGAGCGGTGATTCTTTTGACAAAATTCAGGAAAAAATAGTCGCTGGGCGCGTTTGGGCGCCCCAACGGCGGGTGAAGGGAAAAACGGTTAGATCTCGCTCCGTAGTGTAGGGCGAGGAACCTTCTTTTTTGGCTTTTTCTGGATCTGGGTAGGGTAGAGCTTCAATATGGCCGAAATGACATTGGAACACAGGCTCATGGAGCTGATTGAACAAGACGACCCTTCTCTCGCCATTCCGGAGCTCTATCGGCTATACGCGCCGATGCTCCACAAGATCCTGGCTTGGCTGCCGCACGATTTCCGCCAAGAGATCATCAATGAGGCCCTCTATAAGGCTTGGACCAAGCGAGATCAATTCAACAAAGAGCGAGGCAGCTTCAGCGTTTGGTTCATGGGAATCGCGAAATACACCGCGATCGACCGTTGGCGCCTTGAGAACAAAGAGAAGATCATTCAAAAAGAGCGAGCCCGTCGCCTCACAAGAATCGAAGACATTCGACAATCCGACGAGTACCGGGAGCTTCGCAGCGAAATCCTCGCGCTGCTTCAACCCGGAGTCAGCCTTTTCAAGGGGCTCCAACGCGCCGTCTTACTCGCCGACCTAGAGAGCTTTCCCGAGTCCGTCGACTCGAAGAAGCTCGCGCTGATCCTGAAGACAAGCGCCAACTCTATCTATACCCAGAGAAACAAAGCATACAAGAAACTGGAATCGAGGGGGATCGCCGACCCCCGCCGCGATTCTCGCTTCAAGATTTGAGAGGCCATACCATGACTGACAAAAATCCCGAAGCCGACCATGAACTCGGAGCCCTCTTCCCCCAAACAGAGGAAGAGATGATTCAATTTCACATCACCGATCCAGATTTAAAGGAGCCGAGTGACACAGAGATTCAAGTAAACACCTCCGCCATACTGAAAAAACTAGGACACAAGGTCTCGATAACCGTCGCCTGCGCTTATTGCAAAGGCTCGCTAGAGCCGGGAAAATCTTGCTATTGCGCCGCCTGCCTCGCTCCGCACCACGAAGACTGCTTCGCCGACTATGGCCGTTGTAGTAGTTGTAAAGAGGTCGAGTTCGTTCGTCCGAAAAAGAGCGAGGCCATTGAATTAGTTCCCATGGGTCGAAGACGCCGTTCTTCTGGATTCTTGTTCGGCTTGATGATTGGCTCAGTCTCTGTGGCAGCCGCCGTCACCCTCACCTTTCAATTGTGGTCGTCACCGAAAGCCCTTGAAGCACCCCAGCCAAGACTATCTATGCGACAAAAGAGTCAATTGATCTTGCTTCAAGCGAGAGAGAAACAAAGGCAAAGTGCAAAGCCTGAGATCATTATCACCCTTGTCAAATCAGCCCTCGATGGCAGCCCGAGAGACCCCGACATCCTCGTTGAGGCGAGCCAGGTCTACATGAGCGCAAGCTTGTTCGACCAAGCAAAGCCATTGTTAGAAGAAGCCGTCAAGAAGAAGCCAAAGACTTACAGCGCGCTCTTTCACTTGCACTGTATTGAAGCCCGAAAAGACACAGCCCGGGCTATGACCATGACTAGCTGGCTTCAGCAATTACTCGCCACGGCGAAGAAGGCGGGCGACAAGAATCAATACACGCTCTTCGCAGAGGCCGTTGAGAATCAAGGAAAAGGGAGATGGCAAGAGGCTCTTGGACTCTATCGCCAGATTGAATTAAAAGACATCTGCGTCGTGACGAACACAGCGTCCTGTTACAAAGAGCTTGGTCAATACAACCAGGCCATCGACACATTGACAACCGCGATTAAAATTGAATGGCAACCACAATTACTCGTCGACCGCGCCCTACTCTGCGCCAATGTCGGCGACTACGAGCGAGCCCTCCGGGACTTCAACACAGTGATTGAGAACAACCCCAAAGATGGCAAAACACTCACGTTGAAGGGTGATGTTTTACTGCTCTCAGGACGAGTCCAAGAAGCTCTCCTCGAATACAATCGCATATTAACTCTCGATCCAAAAAATACCAAAGCGCTGCTCAAACGCGGCGACATTCGTTATTCGATGAACTGCTATAAGGATGCCTACAACGACTTTTCTGACAGCATTCGAATCGATCCTCGATTGGCAGACGCCTATTTCAAACGGGCTCAAGTGTCGTCGAGATTAGGTCGCCTCGACGAAGCCAAGGCCGACTTTGACCGGGCCATTCAACTCGACCCTAAGAATCGGGGTGGCCGCTTCGCGCTTGCCAAATTCCTAATCAAACAAGGCGAAAACAAAGCAGCCCTGCAAGTTCTTCAATCATTGGCTGAAGGCCAAGATATCTGGGCCAATCAAGCCTCACTAAGAATTAGAGCCGGGTTCAAATCTAGAAAAAAAGTGAAATAAACTCAGCTTTGGGGGAAACAGTGAAATACAGACAGTTTTTGAGCCAGTTTAATAGTTTAGCCTTCCCGCAAATTTGTTTTATTGAGCTGGCTTAAATATCTGAGGGCTTTCGGTTCGTCGCCGGAAGCCCTTTATTTCATCTATTCAGTCTGACTTTTTGGGCAGGGGAAAAAGCGGACGAATGCCAGTCACCGGCACGGGCTCATTTTTCAGATAATGATAGTGGTTCCGCCGAGCAATTCGAGCGCTGAATTGAGACGAACTATACATACCTCCCTTTACAGCCCGCCGTTTGTAATGCTTCGAGTCGGTCGGAGAATTATTAATGAGAGGCCGCGGTCGACCATCCATGGGTGCTTTCGAATAGTTCCCGTACCAATAATCCTGGCACCATTCTTCAGCGTTCCCAAGCATATCAACAAGGCCGAACGCATTCCAACACTTGCTTTCCATATGCATTCGAGGCTGCCTGAGACGCGGACCGCTATTAAATTTCAGCCAAGCGTATTTGAAAGCTTTCTTATCAAGGTCTTGCCCCCAAAAGTAGCGGGTCTTGGTTCCTGCTCGACAGGCGTATTCCCACTCCGCTTCGCTGGGTAGGCGGAAGCCAAGCTTCTTGCACCAAGCCACAGATTCCGTCCATGACCTAATGATCGGGTAATTGTGTCTTAAGCGTTTGTCCTTTGGGATTTTTTGATTTCCCAAAGTGTAATAATCTTTGACAGTGATTTCAGTTGCGGACAGGAGAAAGGGCCGGATGAGCGCGGTGTATTGAGGAGTCTCTGTGTTGAGAATAACGTGATCTTTCTTCTTCCTCTTAAAATTAAGCCAAGCTTCTTCCATGATCTTTGCTTTAGAGTTGTTATCGAAGCCAAAGGTCCAAGCGCCTCCGGGGATAAGGCGAAAAATAAGCCCAGACTTATGTTTATAGGTCGCGATGTAAGACCAAGCTCGTCGACAGTAGTATTTACTCAATCCCTGAAAGACGAATTTATCGGCGCCCAGTAGCCTTTGGACTTCCAGAGCTTCGTAGCGGCGAATCTCTTTTTTCTTAAGGGAATTCCAGGCCTTTAAATCATAGATGTAAAACAGTTCAGAACGCGCCGTGATTGTTTTGCGCTGCCCTAACTTATCCGTCGCGCAAAACTTGACGCCCTTTCTCAATTCGGCCGATTTGAGATTGACTTGAAAGGTCTGTTCAGCTGTCAAAGCGACCACTTTGGGCTTCGCGTCGTCCGCTTTCTGCATAGTTACAGAAACGAGGTGAGCCTCAACAATCTGAACTTTAAGGTCGAGGGATTTTGTCTTCGGTATAAACTTCGGCTTCTTATAAACAAATTTAGGCGCTGTGTTATCGATCTTAAACTTGAGGACCTTGCTGCTTTTGTTCCCCGCCAGATCAATCGCGGTAAAGCGCCAGGTGCGTGCTCCGTCCCTCGTCAGCGCTCGTTTAAGCTGAGCCCTCAGCCCTCCCTCAATTTTCAGGGCTTTCTCGTTCAACAGTAATTCTTTCAATGATTCATTGCTTTGAACACTTACATCCAGGGATTCAGCGCTTAACAACTGTCCATCTTTAACACCGTCAATGGTCAACACCGGTGCTTGTGAGTCGCGAGTTACTTGGAGCTTGAGGGTCTTCTTCTGATCTTTAAACTGAACCTCTATTCGAAATTCATTCTTCCCCTCAGAGAGCGGCGCGGTCCAGTCGAGGACACTATCTTCGGTCTTCATGACGCGCCCATTGACGCTCACAGTCGCTTCCTTGGGCGTGAAGCGACCCCGGATCCTTAGCGTTTCGTCTTGTGTCAGTTGAGTTTTCTCGACTGGCAGCTTGAGATTAAAGCGAACGCCGGCAGCCTTCGCCTCCACAACGGGAACCTTCTCGATCGTTGGCTTGTATCGAACCGTTTTAACGAGAGTTTGTTCGTTACCGGCTTTATCTTTGGCTTCGATGCGAATCTTATTTTCACCAACCTTGAGCTTGACCAAGGCGCTGAAACGACTCGAATCAATCATTGAGTCTTGACCATTTACATAGACAGGGACCCTTTTATCATTGATTTCACCACGAACCCGCAGCAGCTCCTTCGTCACGCTCTCCGGCGTCTCTTCTAATTTGATTTGCGGCGCGATGGTGTCGACATGGATCTTTAATTCTTTCAGAGTCTTCGCTTCATCTCCTTCATTCTCAACCACGACTACAGAAATCCCGCGGGATCCATCCTCGAAGCTCAGTAAGTGACTAAAGCCGAGCTCTGTGACTGTGACGCTTTGATCGTTAATTTTTAATTGAAACGGCGTGGCGCTCAATGTCCCTCGGACCTCAATTGGACTCTTCGCCAACCATTGCTCGTCCTCCAAATTAAGCTCTTCAAGCTCGACGACAACTTGAGCGCCTTGTGGTTTCACGTCCTCCGAACCGGAGAAGAGAAACGCGAGGATGCCAAGCCCCAAGATCAGCGACACAATGCCAGCGATCAGCAGCTTTCGGCGCTTGGCCGAGGCAGCCATGTCTTCCGGAGAACGGATCAACAAGCTCTTGCCGGCGTTGCCACCCTCGCCAGCGGTCGCGGCTGGACTCGCTCCAAAGGCCATCCCTGGCTCCGGATCAATAGTGTCAAAGAGCGCGTCCTCCGGCATTTCCTGGAGCGGATGAGGCGGGATCTGCGGGGCTGAGTATTGCAAAGGATCGGGGTCGAAGCCTGGTGGGGGTGGGCCGAGAGGGCCAAAGTCTTGAGCGGGAGGATTGAAGGATCGGTCCGCAGGACTGAGTGTTGGTTGAATCGGGATAGGATTGCTTGGAAGCGGGGACCCGTAAACAGCGAGGGGAATGGACGGCACCTCGGCTGTTTTTCGGAGGCACGCGTTATTAAACTCGTCCATGCTGCGAAAGCGCTGCTCTGGTTCTTTCTGGAGAGCCTTGAGGCAGATTTGCTCTAGAATCTTGTCCGCGCTAGGGTTTAGAGAGCTTGGAGGGGGTGGTTCTCGGCTGATAAGACTCACCAATATTTTTGTCGCGCTCGCTCCAACATGGGGAGGGCGGCCTGTCAGAGCTTCGTAGAGGATGGCCCCTAACGAGTAAATATCAGCGCGATGATCCACAGCCTTGGCGTTGTCGGCTTGCTCCGGGGACATGTAGCCCAATGTGCCAACGAAGGTCCCTGACCGTGTCAACTCTGTGTTGCGAGCGAGTTGCTTGGCGATTCCAAAGTCCATAATCAAGGGATGACCATGTTGATTGATCATGATATTGGAGGGCTTAAGGTCTCGGTGAACAATGCCGTGTTTGTGGAGCAGAGACAGGGCGCTGCTCAGAGGAGTGAGAATATCGTAGAGCTGTTTTGCTGGGAGGCGCTGGTGCTTTGTAATGGTGGAGAACTCGACTCCCTCGACGTAGTCCATGGCA
>JARGOJ010000526.1 GCA_029210225.1 Planctomycetota bacterium | reverse complement strand
GAGGCTGACCTCGGAATGTCAAAGTCAGGTCATATTCCAATCCTCGATTGTCCAGCTTAGAGTTTACAAATGAAGGCCGTTCAGAGTTCGAGGTCTAAAAGGGCGACCAAAAAACATCCTCGTCAATTCAATTCGAAACTCCCTGGAAGCCCAGTCATAACAGGTTCTAAAACAAAAAGCACCGCAAAAACCCCGTGAGTATTTAACGCGCCGAGGTACTCCACGCATCACTCGCCAAGTCCTATTTTCCATGCCTTTGCGAGAGGCAATTAATATTAATCAGTCTTTTATCTTTGACTCATCGCCTCGCTTTCGCTTTGATAGTAGGCGTTACACAAAAAACACAATCTCTCATTCAACCCTCAAGGAACTAGGCCGAATTAGCCGAAAAAACTCATAGCGATATTGAGTGCCTGAACTTTTTTTGGAGACCATCATGGGGAATCGACAACTAGCCGGAGCCATTCCATTCCGACTCAAAAACAACAAAGTGCGATTCCTCCTAGTGACCTCCACAAGCGGCTCCTGGATTTTCCCAAAAGGCGGCATTGAGCCTGGGGACACGGAGCAAGAAACCGCCAAAAAAGAATGCCAGGAAGAAGCCGGCATCGTCGGAAAAGTCATCAAGCGCATTGGCATCTACAAGAAGACTGAATCGTCCTCCATAACCTTCTTTCTCCTCAATTATCGCCGCCCCACAAAATGGGTCGAACGCAAGCGCCGCAAACGTCGTTGGTGCTCCTACAAAAAAGCCCGCAATCTACTCCCCGCCAAACAACGTCGACTCCTAGATAAAGCTCGCCTCGAAGTCCAAAAGCTCAATAAGTAGTCGACCCCATTAACGTCCAAGACAAAGGCTCTGCCAAGATGTTTCATGCCTTCCGAGGCAAACGAGTGCTCGTGACCGGGCACACCGGCTTCAAAGGAAGCTGGCTCTGTGAATGGCTGCTCTCTCTCGGCGCAAAGCTCACTGGATTCTCTCTCCCAGACCTCGCCGAAGAAGAACCCAAGCTCTTCTCAATTCTCCATCTAAAAAACCGCATGGATGACCGCCGCGGCGATATTCGCAACTTAGACTCCTTGCTAGCCGTCTTCGAAGACGCCCAACCAGAGATCGTCTTTCACCTGGCCGCCCAGGCCATTGTCCAAAGCGCCTACGACAAGCCCAAAGCCAACTTCGACACCAACATCGGCGGCACGGTCAACCTCTTAGAAGCGCTCCGCCAAACGTCCTCAACCAAGGCCGCCGTCTTTGTTGCCAGTGATAAGGTTTATCAAAACAAAGAACGAGGTCAGCCTTTCCAAGAACACGATGCCCTCGGCGGCGCCGACCCCTACAGCGCCTCCAAAGCCTGCGCTGAATTGGTCCTTCAAAGCTACCTCCAAAGCTTCTTCCAAAACAGCAACCTTCAATGCGCCTCGGTCCGGTCGGGGAATGTGATTGGAGGAGGTGATTGGGGCGCGCATAGATTGCTTCCAGACTGTGTCCGAGCATGGTCAAAAGGCGACCCAGTCACCCTCCGTCAGCCCGAGGCCATTCGCCCATGGCTCCACGTCTTAGAACCTCTCAGCGCCTACTTATGCCTCGGGGCATCCTTGCTCGCCAAGAAGCCACAGCGACACGGTCAAGCCTTTAACATTGCCCCCGAGTTGGGCCACCAACAAAGCGTGGGCGGTCTGCTCACAACATTGCAAGAGTCCTGGCCTGGAGCCCAAGTCGAGCTTAGCCCAAACACGCCAAAGATGCGCGAAGCCAAGGTTCTAAAACTGTCCAATGAAAAAGCTCGGACTCAATTGAATTGGAGACCGAGCTTGTCTATTGAAGAGACCTTAGAGCTAACCAGCGTTTGGTATCAAGCCTACTACAGTGAAGAAGAGACCGATCTCATCGCGTTGACCCAGAGGCAAATACTTAGGTACGTTGAGGTCGCCAGACAACAAGGCCAGCCATGGGCTCAATGAGGATTCAGACTTTTTGAATCACGAGGCGGCGCAAGATGCCCGCATTCTTCAGGGCGTGAGTCATCTGCTTGATCTGCTCCCGTGAGAGGTCAAGCTTTCTCAATTCACGGCGCAGTTGACGCTCGTTCTTCGGTGCTCGGCATGAGTCAATCAACTCGGCGAAGCGCTTCTCCACCTTATTGAAATCAACCTTCCCCGATTCATCCCCCTCAATCAAATAGCAATCTCGCGCCTCAGAATTCAGCGTAGGAATACCTTGCGGCTTCGGAGCATCATCACAAAGCGCCAAGGCTGGAATCAAACTCGACTCAAAGAGGTATTCCTCCATCCTCGAAATCAACTCCAGAGTATTGTTTGGAATCTCAACTGACATCACTCCTGGAGCGCAAAGGAAGTAGGCCCCAGGCTCCATTCCGCGAGTCTTATCTAACAAGCGATCCCATCCGCGGCGGGCGTCCTTCAATTCTCGACGGGACTCTGCCAGCCCCCCCTCCAATAACAAGACCTCTGGAAAGCCTGTATCTCCGAGAGCATGACGCTCAATCAACGACTCTAAATAAGCCCGAAAGGCCGGCGCCATGTATTGACGCTGCTGAACCGATTCATGAAAGAAACCGGAAGAGAAGAAGGCGTCCAAAACCGCTAGTTTATTCGTATGAAGCAAGACGAGCGCCGAGCTGATGCGAAACTCTTCCATAAGAATTTTTAAAGCGCGCCGGCGCCTCAAACGATCGGCATTCCAGAGCCGACGATCGTTCGCGATCAATTGTTGAACAGCATCCTTTGGCAAATTGAGACCGTCAAGCTCTGCGCCTTCACTCTCATAGACACGGGTCACAAAGGCCGGATCGAAGAGCATTCGAACCACTACACGCTGGAGGATCATAAAGTCCGGAGCGACTGTTCCAGGCTTCTCCGCCCGATCGACGAACAAGGCTTCCTCATGACCTTCACGAGACACAGGCAGCCTCCCCTGCTTTACTCGGGAAGACCTTATTCAACCTCTCAAAGGTCGCCACTGTGGACTCCGGTTCATTGTGCTCGCATTCATAAACGAGCGCCTTCAAGTTCTTACAACGAGGCACCAAGTGCTCGACGATAGACCAAACATCCTCATGGACCTCGGCGCGGTGATCGTCGTCGATGTATTGATACCCATCGGCGGTTCTTGCATCCCCGCCCCCAGCAATGTGCATTTCAATAATTCTCTCGACCGGGAAATTCTCTAAACCATGAAGCGGCTCAAGCCCCCGAGCTTTCTGGAATATCGCAAGGTGCGCCGCATCCAAAAGCACACCACAATCCGCGTCTTCAGCGACCTTTGCAAAGTAATCGAGGATGTGCATCGTGCCGAGGTAATAGAGCGAAGGAGGGTTTTCTGGAAGGACTAGAAAGCCTGTTTTCTCCTGAATCTCTCGGACAACCTTCGCGGTGTATTCCGCTGATTCCGGACTAAGAATAGGAGGCAAGAGCAAGCCGTGACCTCTGTCACGAGGACCGAAGTGCCAGAGACCGGAGTCTCCACAAATCCATGGAGATCCCAGCTTCTCCGCCATTGCTTGAGTTTCTGACAACCAGAGCGGATCGAGGTCTTCAGGCTCTTCCAAGTTGATATCGAGGAAGTGATAGGTCGCCTTAAACCCTTGCTCAATCCACCGCAGAATCCGACCATCTAATCCACGTTCAATGTCCGAGCCGTATTCGACGAAGTGAACGAGTCCTGGCCAGCGCTGCAGGAACTCAAGAGGTTCGATGTGTGGACGGGTCCCATATTCCCCGCTGATTCCCACCCCGAGAAAGGGCAAGGAATCGACTTTTGAGTGAAACATTGCTTTAACCCAATCGACTCTTTAATTGCTTTTCAATTCCCTGACCGCCGGCGATCAGGCGATCAATCTTGCACTTGAAGGGTTTCCCTGTTTTCGCGTCACAGGCCTCCACCGTCAACTCATTGTCCTCGGAGAGCGAGTATGTCGTCGCAATTCTCACTCCGCTCTCCCCCTTCTCTGGCAAAGGAACCGAAGCGATCGTGCAAATCCCAAGGGTCCTCATGGCTCCCACCCTCGGGTCTCCTTCAACAATCCGAATCCTTGCCCGATGGCGCTTGTCGGTTTGCAAGGCGAAGATCTTGGTCACTTTAGCCGGGAGCGGGCTCTGCTCGGGAATAATGGTATGGCTGAGGGTTTGGCCGCGAGGAGTGTCGAGGACCACACCGAGGGAAAAGGAGGTGACGTTGCGAACGAGGATTTTGCGGGCTACCCGCGCCGCCTTTTGTGGCAGATTTTCGCCATGTTGATTCTTCAATTTCAGCGCATAGTACGCGGCGCCTTCGGCCACACTATGTAGATGGTCCAAGGCGGCATCGGGAATGCGCCCGGTGACTTTCCAAATGAGCTTGGTCACCGATGGCATCCGCGCCGCGCCACCAACCGCAAGGACCCGGTCGATGCTGTTCCAAACGAGGTTCGACTTTTCGAGGACATTCTCTAAAACGGAGCCAAAGCGCTGGAGAAGATCGCCGGTCATTTCATCGAGGAAAGCGCGATCAAGGGTCATAGGAATAACCTTACCCCCAGCCGCGACGAGGACCCGGGCTTTTTTTCGAGTCGAGAGAATCTTCTTCGCGCTCTCAACTTGCTCGGTGAGGAAGAGGCGATTAAACGGACTCTTCCACGGATCAATGCCGGTGGCGTCAAGGTGCTTCTTCGACAGCGCCTTACAAATGCGAAGGGTCCAACTGTTTCCCCCGAAGCCACGCAAACCGTCGGTCGCGAGAACTTGGAGATTGCCGTTGCGGATTTCGATGACCGCCACGCCAAGAAAGGTCGACCCGATATCCACAACTAAGGCGCGAGTCGGTTTCGAGTGGGCTGCTAAGCCGTAGGCCAGCGCCGCAGCGGTCGTCGACGGAATAGTACCAAGCATTCTCACACCGGCGATTTCGCCAGCGAGCTTGAGGCTGTATCGCTCACGGTCTTCCATAAGATTTGGAACCGCTAACACGGCTTCTTTAGGAAGCTCCGAGTGGGTCCCCTTGACCCGACCGAGGAGGTTCTGCATCACCAAGGCGGTCAAGACAATCGGATGCTCCCCCTGCTCGTCCTTGAGGAGGTTTTTCAGGAAGCCTCGGCGAAGGCGCTTGGGGTCTTTTCGGGCAGCGAGAAGCGCCGCTTCGCCAACATGAGCTTTACCACCTTCGGGAATGTGAATAGCGGTAGGAATGGATTGATGCCCGTCGGCGCCCATGAGCACCTGGGACAGACCATCTTGATTGACGAGGGCCACGCGGGAGAGATTCGACCCAACATCTAAGCCGACAAAGGAGTTGAGAGAGATGGGTGTCTTGCGTTCGTAGACACCGGAAGGAGTCGGCCTTCGGTGTCCACGGAGGGCCAGGCTGAAGGCTTCCACGCTTTGATAGCGGCGTGCGGCGTTGAATTCCAGGCAGCGGCGAACAGCGTCACTCACCGCTCGGGTGCAGCGACCGCCGAGAATCTCCCGCAGGGACATAGGCTTTTGAGCCTTCATGGTCGCGAGGAACTTCTTCGGATCGCTCTCAGGGTGGATGGTGGCGCCGGTCATCATCTTAAAGAGGACGGCGCCGATCGAATAGAGATCCGCGGTGACGCTGCCTTGAGGGAGCGCTCTATTCTGACGTTCAGGAGCGGTGTATGCGATATGACTGGCGTCGTCGAAGGATTCAGCGTTGACGAGGCCTTCATCGCAGATAATGGTGGCGACGGCGTCAATGATGGTTTTCCCCGTAGTGGGGTGAACATAGAGGCGATCTGGACGAATTCCTCGGAGCGCCAGGCCAGAATCGTGAAGGGGTCTGAGGGTCACATTGAGATCTTGAATCATGGAAATGGCGCGCTCTTCCTCGATCATGCCGTCTTCCTTCATGATCTCAGCGAAGCTCTTTCCTTCGGCCCGAAACGAGGCCGCGTAGATCTTATCTTCAATATCTCCCACAGCGATCGCGCCGTTGAAGCCTCTCATGTTGGCGGCGCCAATTCGAAGTAAGTCGGCCTTGATCCGGTCCGCCACGCCCATATCGACGGCGTTACGATCGAGAAGCCAGAGGTTCAACTCCTGACCACTCTCAACGTGGTGGACAAGAAAACCCTTCCATGCGACGCCTTCGCCAATGGGGTGAAGCTTGCTGTAGCCAGGAGGCAAGATATCGAGGTCGGATTCAACCGGGGAATCCGCGACTTCTTCCAAGCCAATTCCATCGGGGACGACAATCGTCTTGAAGGTTCTCGTTGTGCGTCTTGAAGTGCTGTTTTGCTGCTCGGCGATATCCTCGATCTTCAGCTCTTTGGCAAGGTCTGCGAGCACCTCCGTCACGTCTTTTGTGTATTGATAACGGTCGAGGGGGTCGCGTTCGATGAGCTTGAGGACGATGTCTTCGAACGCTTTCGGTATTCCGTGAACTCGATCGCCGGGGCTTGGGCGCGCCGCATTCAAGTGCATATCGCGCAGAGCCGCGACTTTCTTACTACGAAACGGAGGCTCTCCGGTCA
>JARGOJ010000525.1:3225-6501 GCA_029210225.1 Planctomycetota bacterium | reverse complement strand
AGACGATGCCCATACCACCTCGACTAATTTCCCCCAGGATCTCGAAGTGATTGGGAAGAGCCATTGATGGGACTGAGTTCGCCATATTATTGAGTCAATCCATACTTCATTTTTAACAGTTAGGACTCATAAGAATCTATGCGGGCAGTCATTAGCTGTCATAGGAGATCGCAGAAATGACACGTGTTTGCTTGTGAACCGAATCTTCTGGGACTTCACAGAGTGACTCAATACTAAATGCGTGAGTTGAGCCAGGCTTCATTTCTTGGATCGTTTCCATGAAGTCATTTGAGAGTTTTGGAGGCCGGTAGCCAATCAACACCGACAAAAAAGTCTCTTGGCTGATGTTTTTGACCTGCCCGGTAATTGTCCAATTCACTCCGTTTGGATGGCGTGAGACCACTAAGTCCATCAGGTCAAAGCTCTCCAACATCCCCCGTTTCATTTTTGGTTGACGATCAAGGGCAAAGAAACAAAGAAAGATCAAAAAGAAGAAGCCGCACAGACAGTAGGCCGCAAACAAGATGACCGGCACCATTAAAACGTTCATCGAATCGGACTTCCTCTCAACTCAAGACTTCGTCAAGTCTACACAAGGACATTTGACTACAGAGTCAATAAAATCGCTATTTTGTTGAAAAAAAGCAGCGCGAAGCCCTTCTCTGTGAAGTCGTTAGCGTTCATCCATCCTATGATGTCGACACTAATTTTCTGTAAAGTCGAAGTCCGGATTCAGACGACACAAAGACAGGGCCTTAAAGCCCACTGCCGAGTTCCAACAAGCCTTGGTCCTCAACAAGACGCATAAACCCAAATTCTCTGCGAGAGCGAAGCGCCGATTGTCGAGATTCCGAGGCCCAAACCGCTAGCCCGACGACCGACTTCGCGGTATTCACGGCCTGAGCTATAAGGCTCTAAGGTCGAATTATAGCGAGAACCGAGACGCCCCTATGAACGAGCAAGAAATCAAGAAATATTGGGCGGAGTTTCTACCCAATGTCGATCTCGAATCTGGAGATCCAGGCGCTACGTACAAGCAAAAACATCCTTTCCAGGCCCTGGAAACGTTGCAAATGCCCGAGTACGATCCTGAAGCCGCCAGCACCATTGCCATGACCGTTGAGGAGTCATTGGAGATTCCCGATTCGGCCACCAACCCTCCTAAAACGTCTGCTGTGACCAACTTTAGGGTCATAGATAAGCTGGGTGAGGGAGGAATGGGGGTCGTTTATCGCGGTTGGCAAGACCACCTCTGCCGCGACGTCGCCGTAAAAAAACTCCTTGGCCAAAAATCGAACGTCTTTCAGCGCGAGAGCTTCCTCGCCGAAGCCATCGTTTCGGCCTTTCTCGATCACCCGAACATCGTTCCCGTCTATGAACTCGGTGACGATGCCGAGGGCGAGCCGGTCCTGGTCATGAAGCTCATTCAAGGCTCGGAGTGGGCTGATTTGCTGCCAAATCTGAAAGGAGAGCTGAGTGAAGCGGGCAAGGCCTATGAACTGGAGGACCATCTTGGAATCCTCGAACAGGTCTGCAATGCCGTGTCCTTCGCCCACAAAAAAGGCATCGTCCATTGCGACTTGAAGCCCGCTAACGTCATGATTGGCGAGGATGGCGAAGTCATGCTCATGGACTGGGGCTTAGCCATTGACATACAACATGAAAAACGCGAATCGGATTCGGAAAAACTCCTACGCGGACGGGATGCCATTAAGGGTCCCTCAGGGACTCCTAGCTACATGCCCTTTGAGTTGGCGGAGGGCAAAGGAGCACTGATCGGGGAGTGGACAGATGTGTACTTACTCGGAGCTATCCTCTTCGAGCTTCTTGTCGGTCATCCTCCTCATATGGCCAAGAGTTTTCTAGAAGTTCTCATGCAGGCGAGCAAAGGCAAGCTCCCTGAGATCCCCGATTCCGTCCCTGATGAACTGGCAGAGATCTGCCGCAAGTCCCTGGCCCGGGAGCCAAAGGAGCGTTACCAGAAGGTCGCGGCCTTTAAGAAAGACCTGCAGCGCTATATCCGTCACCGGGAGAGCTTGGTCATTAGCGATGAGGCTGAAAAGGTTTTGGCAACGTGCGTTAGCGCTGTCGAGAAAGCGAAAACAGGCGTCCAAGCAATCACCGACAAAGCAAGAAATCAGCTCTACGAAGATTTCACGGTCGCCGTCGGCGGCTTTCAACAGGCAAAGATCCTATGGAAGGCCAATCCCGATTGCGACAAGGGTGAGACAGATACCCGTTACGCCTATGCGGAAGCCTCCTTACTCTTCGGAGATTTATCTCTCGCGGAAGCTCAGGTGGCCAAGCTAAAGGAACGCTCACACAATGTTGACGACCTAATGCTGCGCATCGCAGAGCGTCGTGAAACGCGTCTGAGAAATAAGCTCTCGGTCACCCGACTCAAGTACACTCTCGCAGTCTCGGCCAGCGTCATCATTGTCGGATTGAGCATCGGGCTATGGACTGTTGATTCTGCTCGTCAAGAAACAGAAGAAGCTCGGAAAATTGCTGAGATCAACGAAGAAAAGGCCGTTGAGAAAGAAAAAGAAGCTCGGGAGAGTCTCATCAGAGTGACTCAGTTAGCCGACGTCAAACACATCGCCGAATTCGAGTTGGAAGCCGCCAAACTCTGGCCAGCCAGCTCAAAGAACATCCCCGAACTCCAGTCATGGCTAACGCGCAGTCGATTGATCACCGAGCGATTGGAATTACACAAAAAGACGCTCGCGAAGTTTCGTCGAGGCGCAAACCGCCTGCCAGGCGATGTTTTAACTCGTCGGCAGAATCGCACCGAGGAAAGTCGTCTCATTAAAGTTCTCAGCGCAATTCTCGCGAAGCTCAAGGTCAATGTTGATCAATTAACGCAAGCCAAACTCGATTCCCGAGTAGAGATCTTAGCGGATCTGAAACGGTCGGGTCACCAATTGCTCGAATTGAAATTCAAAGATGCCGCATTTCTCACCCAAAACAGCAACATCAAGCCTCTCATTGAAAAGTTACGGTCATTCATTACAAAAATCGAAGCGAAAATTGTCGAATTAGAAGCCATCAAAACGAAGCGTAAATATTGGAGTTTCCCGAAGCTAGAAGAGCAATGGGAGCACGACGTCTTGACGGATCTCGTCAAACGACTGGAGACTTTTAAGACGCTCTTAGTACCTTCCATCGAGCGTCGAATTCAACAAGCCCAAGTCGTCCATCGGGAAAGCGTCTTGAACGCGAAGAATAAGTGGGACGAGGCCATTGCCGCCCTCGCAAAGCATCCACAGTTTAAGG
>JARGOJ010000525.1:0-3215 GCA_029210225.1 Planctomycetota bacterium | reverse complement strand
ACTGAAAATTAAAGTGCAGGAAGGGCTGGTCCCCCTCGGGCCCGATCCTAAATCTGGACTCTGGGAGTTCGTCGATCTCCAAACGGGAAGCCCACCAACGAGAGGTCCCAATGGACGATGGCAATTGAAGGCAGAAAACGGATTGATCTTTGTATTAGTGCCCGCAGGGACTTATCGAATTGGCGCAGACGACCCCAAATCAAGCCTCGACGAACGCCCTGTTCATGAAGTCTCTGTCGACGCCTTTTTTCTCTCTAAATATGAGATGACCCAGGCCCAATGGGAGCGAGTCACCGGTGAGAATCCTAGCTTCTTCAAATATGGGCCAATGAATCCCGTTGAACAAGTCAGCTGGAAAGACTCAAATCGAGTTCTGTTTCAACTCGGCCTGGTACTCCCAACCGAGGCTCAATGGGAATTCGCTGCACGAGCAGGGACAAAGTCGGTCTGGTGGACTGGGGACGACGTGAAGTCTCTGAAGAATGCCGCCAACCTCGCAGACATCACCTACAAGAAAGCGGGTGGAACCAACTTGAGCGAGGCGTGGAAGGATGACGGATATTCCGAGCACGCACCTATAGGGAGCTTTCGCGTCAACAGCTTCGGCTTCCATGATGTCGTAGGGAATGTTTGGGAGTGGTGCGCCGATAGCTATGCGTCCTACGAGCTCCCTGTCGAGAAGGGCACGGGCTTACGCCATGTTTTCTATCCTCAAAAGAGGGCTTATCGCGGTGGGAGTTGGCGATTCGCCGCCATTGATGCTCGCTCTGCCAATAGAAATCGCCTAAGCGAACTTGGACGGGACAGAGATATCGGCCTGCGCCCGGCTCGAGTCTTGGAAAAATAGCCAGAGAGCTGTGGTGATGACAAAACCTCTATGAGAAATCATTGACTCGCCAAGCGACCCATTCGCCATTGGAATGATTAGCCTTTGAGCTGCTCTTCTAGAGTCGGAGGCGGGGAAGCGAAGGCCTTTCGTAGGGCCAATTTGAACGCGACAAAGAGGATGAAAAACGCGATCAGGCCCCCCAGGGGACCAATGTAAAAGATGACGAGGATGCGAAAGCGGTCCAGGATGAGCAGGGTCACCAGACTGAGAATAGCAACCCCGAAAAGCCCTCTCAAGCGTTCAAATCCCGGCACCGCCTCAAAGTCGACAAGTTTGGAAAATAAAAACAAGCTGCCGAGCATCCAAAAGGGGGGGAGGATTAAGGTCCAACCGCCAGACAATCGAAAGAGATTTTCATTGGTAAAGAATAGCAGATAGGCCAGGACCACCGACGCTGTGACTCCTGGAAGCACTGTCAGATAGATTGGGAGGGCCGCAAATTGGGCGGCTCTTCGCTCTGAGAATTGCTTGAGAATCGCTGGAATCCCGGCGCCAAGTACTGTGATCGTCGTCATCACAGCGAGCATCTCCCAGGTGTGGGATACAGAAAACTCCGCGAGCATGTCCGCCATGCTCGGTGCTTGATCGGGCGCTGCCATAGACTCCCTTTCCTCGATTTGTTGGTGGCCACTTCTGATACTAAGACAGACCCGCCCAATTTCTTCCAAAAAACTTCCGGCGTAACCGAAATCAATCCTCAACAACTTGGACGGTTGGGAGCGCAGCGCGAACGTCTTCTATGTTCAGATCGGTCCTATAAAGCTCCAACACTCGGAGACTTGAAAGCCGCTTCAGCGAGTCGATGCAGTCGTCGGTTAAGTCCGGGCAAGCGTCGAGACAGAGGACTTCGAGACTGTCCAAAGCGCACAGTTCATCTAAACTCCCGTCATCTAGGAGATCACATTCAATCTCCAAGGCCTTCAGGTCTTTACATGCGACCAAGTTCTTTATGGTTTCCGGGCCCAATGCTCCGCGATGTCCGAGGCTGAGAACTGTGAGGAATGGCAAGGGAAAAACCTTGGCGAGGGCCTTGTCGCTTAACTCATCACTGCATCGCAATAAAAGTGTTTGAAGCGTTTGAATCTCGGAGAGCGATCCGAGCGCCGATTCAGACAGCGCGGCGTCTCGCAAGTCAATAGCCAAGAGGGGCCGAGGACTATGGTTCATTTCCCCAGCATCCTCCCAGACCCAGTTGAAATAGTCCTCACTATAATTGGGCTTCTCTTGCAGAAGATAGGGTGTCGCCTCTGCTTTCAGTTGAGCGCTCAAGCGCTCACCTGGGAATTCAAAAGAACGGAGATAGGGAGCTTGTACAGAGTTAAGCACTGAAACTAGGGGACCCACGAAATCGTCCTCAATGGTCAGTTGTCCGTGGCGAAATAGACTCACGTAGGCCTCAGCGTCCCTCCCGAGCTTCCTTAACTCTTGAACAAGCTGAAGCAAGGCGACCACATTTTTTGGATCGGCCGCAAGCTGACGGCGGCGCTCTGACAATTGATCGGACATAGACGGATTTGTCCTTGGCGTTGATGGTGAAAATATGTGACAGCCCGGGGGGAGCTTCATTGTCCTCCGAGGAAAGGAGGTCAAAGATGTGCCGCTCCGCGTTCTACTGTAAAAGTCATTGGGTCTGTCTTCCCTGCCAACTGTCCTTTAAGCGTGAAGGGAATTGGCGGCTCGAATCCCCCGATCAGGCCGTCGCGACAGTTTTTCGCTGTTCGAACTGTCGCGAGCCCCTCGAAATTGTTGGCCGTGACTTCCGTGTTCCCAAACGCCGGGATCAAGAGGCCTGGGAGACACTAAGAACGCTGATCGCTAATGACTACCGCGCCTTTTCACGCTGTTGCATGGGTCCAGGACCCTACCCACGGCGATTGAGGGATGTACCTGATTTCCTAGAATCTCGACGAGAAAAATCACCGGGAGAGCAACTCGCGGAACGCTTTCTAACCCGCTCCGCAAAACGCAGTCAATCTTTGGGTAGATATTTCAGATAAGGGCGCTCTTGGTAACTGTAACACGGTCGAAGCGGACCAAATTCTTCCCATATGACATGGAAGACATCCGTGGCGGATGCGGAGATTGGGGGTACCACCCAGCGCCAGCGAACATCGGGGGTTCGACCAGCTTCGGCCTCTTGTTCAATAAACTCCATAAAATCATTCGAGGCGGCGTGATGATCGGTCATTTTCGCACCAGCGACTTCAAATGAATGCAAGACAGCCAAGTTCAGCTCGACAAGCGCTCTATCCTTCCAAAGAGTGCGGTCTCGCCGTGTGTTCAAGCCCATCTTCTCCGCGATGACACCGAGTTGATTGTAGCGATT
>JARGOJ010000524.1 GCA_029210225.1 Planctomycetota bacterium | reverse complement strand
AAGCGACGCCAGGCTCCAAAGTTCACCAAACCAGATCCTTCTCCTCGAACAATACGCCAACAACAGCAAGCGCTGGTCGACCATAAGCGCGTTACTAGGGAACCCAGAGCAAACTCTGATCACTTCGCTAAAGTCTCTGAGTCTCTATAGGACCTTGCTCGAATTGGATGGAAAAGAAGCTCAATGGATAGTGTCCACCATTGAACTTCGCTTTCAATTGTCAGAGATTTTTCTATCGATGCCAGATGGGGGAAACAAGGCCGCGAGGTATCTTGAAGACGGTTTGGAGTCGTTAAAAGACCCCCAAGTGAAGAAAAATGAATCAAAGACAGTCGCCCTCTCGGCGAAGTCCCACTACTTAAAAGCCCGGCTTCTGCTCAAAGATGGAAAGACCGGGAAAGCTCTCAAAGAAGCAAAAAAAGCCAATAAAATCATTTCAGACTTAAACGCTCATAGCCCAGTTTATCCCTATGAATTGAATCGATATAAACAACTGCTCGATCGGATTAGCTCAGCCAATGGCAAAAGGTGAGATCAAGGCAGAGCGACTGCTAAAAGCCTGAAGAACCCAAATCCGAGCAGGTGCTAGACCTGAATCCTGGCAATCTTCTCCCGTTTCGAGGGCCCGGTTGAACTTGCTGAAAGCTGGAGTTCCGACTCTTTACTCTTAGATGACTCCCACCACCACTGCCCGTCCCTCGGGTCTTCACCTGGTCCGATTGGTCGCGTGCAAGGCTCGCAGCCGATGTTATAGAATCCTTGTTCATGAAGGGGATTGACCAAGACCTGATTCCTTTCCACATGGTTTGTTAACTGCTCCCTTGACCAATTCCAAAGAGGATTGATTTTATAGAGCTGCCTGGCCTCATCCCATTCAATGGGTTCGAGCGTTGGGCCCGCTGTCCAGTGTTCTCGTCGAAGCCCGGTGATCCAAGCCTTTTTCTTATCTAAGGCTCGTCGGAGGGGCTTTTCTTTGCGAGCGAAGCAGCATTTTTTTCGTAGATCAACGCTCTGTTTGAAGAGGTTGGGTCCGTTTTCGCCGATCATGCTTTCGATGTCTTCCCAGTCGGGGAAATAAAGTTGAATTGGAGCCTTGTAGCGTTGAATTGTGTTTTCTAACAGAGTATAGCTCGCTTCGTGGAGGCGCCCCGTGTCGAGAACAAAGATTGAAATGGGCAAAGACTGCTCTGAAATGAACGACGTGAGAACCTGATCTTCCATGGTGAGCGCTGACCCAAAGGTCAAGGACCTTCCAAACTGGCGATTGGCCCACCGCAGTATTGTGGCGGGAGAGAATGACCTTAGCAAGGATTGCCAGCGGGCGAGTTCGGCTGATCGATACATAACGAGACCCCCTCACTGCGGGGATTCTCATAGGGAAATCCCGCAGTTCAATGAATTCAAAAATTGAATTTTGAATGTTGGTGAATTGAATAATTGAGGCTGTGTTTATTGTTTTGGGGGCGAGGAGAGGTCTTGTCTCAAGACATAAAAAAAGCCTTCTCAATTTGAGAAAGGCTCATGAGTTGTGCTGTCTTGAACAAAAACTCAGAACTTCCTCACCCCCTGATACACAGGCAGGGCATACATCGACAACAACAGCAAGATGGGCTGTGTGGAGAGGAGATAAGGTTGAGTTTTTGAACCTTATGTGTCATCGGTGCCTCGGGGGCAAGTTAAGCTGCGGAAGATTAAAACAGTTCCCATGAGTGTCAAACAATAAGGGCACGGGGTCAAGACCGATTTAAAAACTTTCTTGCGCCCCTAACTCAGACCTTTACAAAAATGCCTCGGAATATTTGAAGTCCGTTGTTTTTTTCTGTGTCATAAGTGCGGGACGTATTAAAAATAAGCCGTCTCTCTGCTTCTCTCCGGTTCTCTCTGCTTAAAAGGTGACGATCTCATGTCTGCAAAACAAAGCACACTGCTGGTTCTTTCCGCGCTTCTCATGGGCCCACTGCTTGTCGGCTGCGGCAGCGCCCGCATGGCTAAAGAAAGCGCACCGATGTCCGTCGCTGATAGTGATGGAAGCACCCAGAGCGGAGATATCGGCGAGACTCGCAAGGTCATTCGAACCGCGAGTCTTAGCCTCTCCGTTGACGAACCCGAGAGCTGTATCAACACTATTAAGGGCTTGGTCAAAGAGGGCGGGGGCTACGTTGAGAACTCAAATGCCACGAGAGATGGCCGAGTTTATATGACCTGCCGAGTGCCCTCCAAAGACCTGACTTCAATCCTCGACGCGGTCGCCCGCCTCGGCAGCGAGGATAGTCGAAACGTCTCAGCGAGCGACGTGACCGATCAGTACAACGACCTCGCCACCCGTCTCAAGAATAGTAAGGCGCTCGGGGATCGCCTCAAGCAATTACTGGTCAAGGCCCGAAACGTCAAAGACATCTTAGAGATCGAAAAAGAGTTGGTGCGGATCCAAACTGATATCGAGAGAATGCAAGGGCGCTTCGACAACTTAAAGGGCCGGGTTGAGCTTTCCAGCGTGTCGATCTACATGCAAAAGAGCCAGATTCTAGGGCCTCTGGGCTACGTCGGCTATGGCCTTTGGTGGGTGACAAAGAAGCTCTTCGTCATACGCTAAAATAGGACCCCCACCTTCCTCTGTGATCTTGGCTCTTCGGAGAAATCGGATATAGTGACGATCTTCACCGATTTCTACCGAGGAAAACTGACGCGCTATGACTGCAGTCCAATCTCAACTAGACGCCCTGAACTTCGACAACAAGTTCGTCCGAGAGCTCCCAGAGGATCCTAAATCGACGAATAAGAGGAGACAGGTTTACAAATCTTGTTTTTCTCGGGTTCGACCTGTTGAATGCTCCGCGCCAAAGTTCATCGCCCACGCAAAAGAAGTCTCGGAGATGCTCGACCTCGGCGAAGAGATTCTCGACAAAGCTGCCTTCGCCGGCGTCTTCTCAGGAAAAGATCAGCTCCCCGGAATGGACTCCTTCGCCATGTGCTACGGAGGACATCAGTTCGGGAATTGGGCCGGGCAGCTTGGTGACGGGCGCGCCATTAACCTTGGGGAAGTTGTCAACAAAGCCGGTCAACGGTGGACCTTGCAATTAAAAGGCGCGGGTCCAACGCCCTATTCTCGAATGGGGGACGGCTTCGCGGTCTTGCGCTCGTCTATTCGTGAGTTTCTTTGTAGTGAAGCGATGTATCACCTCGGAGTCCCTACCACAAGGGCGTTAAGCCTCGTTGAGACGGGCGACCCGGTCATGCGTGATATGTTCTATGATGGCCGCGCTAAGAACGAGCCGGGAGCCGTCGTTTGCCGGGTTGCGCCCTCTTTTGTGCGCTTCGGGAGCTTCCAAATATTTGGGGCGCGCAATGAGCACGAAGAATTAAAAGCCCTCGCAGATTACACCATTAAAACTGATTTCCCACAGCTCGGAGAGCCCTCCGAAGCGGTGTACGCTAAGTGGTTTGAGGAAATCTGCGTCAAGACTGCAGAGCTAGTGATTCACTGGATGCGCGTTGGCTTTGTCCATGGGGTTTTGAACACCGATAACATGTCTATCCTCGGACTGACTATCGACTACGGTCCCTATGGCTGGCTCGATAACTACGACGCCATGTGGACTCCAAACACGACTGACAAATCAAACAGGCGTTATCGCTATGGCGCCCAACCAGAGATCGCCCTCTGGAACCTTGTTCAGCTCGCGACGGCGCTCACGCCTTTGGCGAAGAAGGGCGTTTTCGAGAGCGGCTTGGAAGCTTACGGCGAAGCCTTTAATAGTGGTTGGAAAACAATGATGGCTCAGAAATTGGGCTTCAAAAATTTCGACGAACAGACGGACGATCACATTTTAAAAGAGCTTCAGTCGATCTTGCAAATCGTTGAGACTGATATGACGATCTTCTTCCGCAAGCTGGCCGATTTCAATGTCTTTGATGAATCCATGACAACGACCGATCAATTGCTCGCGCCATTGTTAGAGGCTTATTACATTGAGACAGAGTTAAGCGGCGAGAATAGAAATCGCATTGCCAATTGGCTCAGGATATACAAGTTCCGCGGGGCCCAGGATGGCGGAACTGTTGAAGAGCGTCGGGAGCGAATGAACCGGGTCAATCCGAAGTATGTGCTGCGTAACTATCTCGCTCAAGAAGCGATTGAATTGGCTGAGAAGGGTGATTACAGTCGCATTCACAAATTGCTGGAGATTATGCGCAAGCCCTACGAAGAACAGTCGAAAAATGAAGAGTTTGCCAAGAAGCGTCCGGATTGGGCCCGGGATAAACCGGGCTGCTCAACGCTTTCCTGTAGCTCTTAAGGTCGCTGTGGAATTGAATGCAGTGTCTCATCAGCGCCGGGAGACGCTGAAAGACTCTGGATGTCGACCGATCTAAAAGGAGCATCATTGGTGACGAGTCAATTTTGTTTGAAAGCTGCAATGTTTTTGACAGTGCTCCCCTCGACCAGGTTCTTCCCTTTGACTTCGCGCCATTTCTTGCCGGATTTCTTTTGATAGTGAAAGCGGCCTTTCACAGAGATACCGAAGCGATCGATCATCGTGAAGTGAAGGTGTGGCATACCAGAGGCTCCAGAGTTTCCAACTCTTCCAATGACCTGTCCAGCCTTGACCTTATCGCCTTTTTTCACGGTCACTGAGCCCTTTTTTAAGTGCGCATAGAAGCCCAGAATACCGGCGCCGTAATTAACCGAGACATAATTGGCCTCATTGAAGCCGCCGAGCTTTCCTATCCGGTGATCGTCAAATTTATCTTGGGTGTCCAGCACGATGCCATCCGCTTGCGCCAGGATCGGCTTATTCCAGGCATAGAAGTCCCCGAGAGCGAGGCGTTCGAAGCTCCGTTGACTCTTGACGGTGCCGCGAAAGGCCTTTTTGTTTTTGTGAATGACACAATCGAAGGCGTAGGCGGCGCCGGCCTTAATTCTATGGTGCCCAGTTGTATCTTTTGCGATGTGCCATTCTCCAGCGAAGGGGAGGGGAAAGCTGGTGGTGATCTGGCGCTTATCAGCGTATTTGATCCACTTCCTGTGATACTTCTTGTATTCTTTGGCCTTGAAGTTGTGAATTCTCTGTAATTGAATTCGAAGTTCATACTCGGCGCAGAGTTTGAGCTTCTTCTTTTCGCACCATTGAACCAGCTTCATGGGATCCTTTTTCAGCAGCTCCGTTCGAATCTTTAGGTATTCCCTGTGATCTTTCCGAACAGGGGTCATCCCCCAAAAAGGGCCGAGGGACTTGGGAAAGGAGCCTTTGCTCATGATCTTGGGAGCAGTCCAGGAAGCGGGGAGGACAAGCTGATCGTCTCCTGAGATCGCGACGTTGCCTATGAAGGCCTTCTCACGCTCTTCAAAGCTCTTGTCGAGGGCAAAGGTCCAGGGCTTTCTATTGTCGCCATGAGCCACAAGACAGAGCGCGCTTAGACAGATGCTGAGCACTGGAATCGTGGATCGTTTGGCTAAGTTTCGCAAAGTCTGCTCTCCCTCATTCATATTCATACGTCGCTTGGATGAAGAAGTTCCGAAGCCTCGAATGACTCGGAGTATTCTGCAAGCTATTAGACTCTTTGCTGGCACCTGGTCATGACAAGCCAAAGAGTACCGTTAGAGCTTAGCAATAACGGCCTCTCGACCGTGAAACCATCTTTCAAAACCGTGCGGCAACGAACAAAAGTGATGAAGCAATGTCGTTAAACGATGTCGGATCGCGACAGTTTCCTATAATTGTCATGACTCAATGAAAGGAATGGTCCTCTTAAGATGGTGCAAGAAACCGGCCAGAACACAATCAAACTCAATCGGCCTCGCTGTCCCTATTGCCATGACGACATTCAGCCGGAGCTTGAGAAGTCAGGTTGTTCCCAGTGTATGGCCTGGTTTCACACAGAATGTTGGGAAGAGCACGGGGGATGCACTAGCTGCGTCACCCCTAAAGAACCTGAGCAGAGCTCCATTCCCAACCAACAAACTGAGTCTTCGACGAGTCATCCTCCAAGTATTCACAATCGTTCGGGATACTCCCTGCTCACTCCAGAACACAAAAAGGCGGCTCATAAAGTCGCGCTAAAGAACGGATTCCTCACCCTCAGTGTTCTCTCGCCGCTCATCCTCATTGCGAATATCTTGGTCATGTTGTCCGCCCAGAACGAATGGGGAGCAGTCGTGCTGTTTTACCTCTACATGACATCTCTCAGTTTCTTAGCGATCGCCTATTCCGTCACGAGGCAAAGACAATTAAAAATTGAGCTGGGCAAGGTCATTAAAGGTCACGGTAAGAAAGCAATCAGCAAAGAATTGAAAAAATAAACCCCATCCGAAAGGCCACAAAGAAATAATATACAGCCTTCGACAAATACCATCCCCAGTGATTCAGCATTGTCACTTGCTGATACAATAGCCAGTCGACGATTTTAGACAGGTCTTTGAGAATGGCTGAACAAACAACACATCACAGCATTCACATCAACAAACCCCGCTGTCCCTATTGTCATGACGACATTCGTCCCGACGAAGAGAAGTCTG
>JARGOJ010000523.1 GCA_029210225.1 Planctomycetota bacterium | reverse complement strand
TAGCACCCTTCAAGCAAACTTTTTCAAAATAGTGGAGTCGCCTGACTTGGGATCTACAGACCGAAGCTCGAAAGTTTCTTTGGGATCTCGCGCCCGTCTCCAGCATGACTTATGATCTTTGCTCTTCATAAATCAAAGACCACCCCAGCTCATTCTTTTTCGGAGATTTTAATGATGATTGAGTCGAAGACTCCCCGAATTGGCGAAGCCGCCCCCGACTTCTCTAGTCCTACCACCGAAGGAGAGCTCCGTTTGAGCGCTTGGACGGAAAAAAAATGGGTCGTGCTTCTCGGCTACCCAGCCGCGTTCACCCCGGTCTCGGTTTCTGAGTTTAAAGAATTAGCCGACCGCGCTGATAAATTTAAAGAGCGGAACGCCAAAATTATCGCCGTGAGCCCGGATACAGTTTATTCATTGCTCGCTTGGAAGCGCGACCTCAAAGAGCGCTTTGGCGTGGAGGTCAATTTTCCCCTGGTCTCAGACACACGGCTAAAAATCGCGAATCAATACGGCATGATGCACCCAGGAGCGTCCCAACACACTCCTGTGCGAGCCACCTATATCCTCGATCCAAAGAGAACAGTGCGCTATTGCACCTTCTATCCTCTGGCCAACGGTCGCTCCATCGCGGAGATCCTCCGGGTCCTCCAAGCCATACAGGTGTCCGACGACGAGCAAGTACCCACCCCAGCCGAGTGGCGACCCGGCAAAGATTTGCTTAAGACGCCGCCGCGATCCTTCAAAGATCTCGACTTCAAAGCCGCCAAAGAAGGCGAAGATTTCTACTACCAAATGAAAAAGGGAGGGGACGAGTAAATCGTCCCCAGCGAGGCTTAGCTTTGAGCTTGATAGAGCCAAAGACCGAAGATTCTTAGCGACGTATCTTTGCTAGGCTTGAGCTGACATTTGAGCCGGCCATCCTCGATGAACGGCGCGCTGACAGCCTTGATTCCGTTTCGCCAGCGCGAGCCTTCTTCAGCTTTGCTGGTCACCCAAAGTTCAGGTTCCTGGTCGCCCACTCGCAGCAGCGCCCGACAATCGTCCTCGCCGACGTCCGCTCGGCAGGCCACGAGCACATCGCCTTTGTCCTCCAAACCAAGGAAGCTCCACTCCAAGGTCCCGGTGCTGAAGATGCGGCCTTGAGCCGAACGCGCCCGACCATCCGGATATCGGTACGTCTTGGTCGCAGTTTCAGCGTCCTCCGAGTTTTCCAGGGTCAACTGATGCTCCGCTTCGGAGTCGTCATCTAAGAGGACCACTTCATCAATCAAGTGATAAAGTTGGCCCTGAATCATAATGGTCTCAGGGATCGCGGCGCGATCTCCCAGGTCCTCCTCGGCGCTGATCGTCTCTTCAAGTTCATTGAAGCGTTGCTCCAAATCGTGCTCAGGCTCGTCTTCCAGTTCGTCAGCATCCGTATTTGACAGAAACTGCTTGAGAGCCGAGGCCAACTCTTGGAGTGACGTGATGGCGTGGCTATGGTCTTGGGCTCCAGACCCTAGGTCCTTCAAGGACCCGTGGAGCTTGTGAAGAAAAGAATGACTCGGTGACCGATCATTGTGTTCGCCACGGAGTAGGTCTTGTTGGAAATCCTGAAACGCGAGGCTCAATACTCGTCCCAAGCTTGCCCAATCCCTGCTGTCAAATCCTGAGCTACAGGCTGTAATATTGAGGCTGCAAAGCATGGTTCGCAAATCGGTGACGCTATTCCAACCGAGGCTGGTCAAGAGTCCGAGCTGCTTTGTGAGAGAACGGATGGTTTTTGACAGGGCGCTCTTTTGCTGCTCAGTCATGCTCCGGGACGCCCGGATGCGAGGGAGCTGATCTTGGTTTATCTCAATGACCGTTGGACCTGGTAGAGCACCTGAGGCGCCGTGTAAGAGGATTCGTGCTATCTCCAGACCGGATTCCTGGGGATCTCTGGTGCTGGTGAAGTGAGCCCTGGTCTCTTCGCGGACGCGCCGGAATCCTTGGCAGGTTGGATTGTCCGGGTCGACCCATAAATCGTCTTTGACCTCTGTGACCCGTAAGACCAGATAGACGAGGGTTGGCTCTTCCGATTCGAGCCAGACTTGATCGAGGACAATTTTTTGCTCTTCGGGGATACGCAGATCACGGCCGGATTTGTCTAAACCATAGCCTGGGCCTAATAACAGAGCAGCGTTGTGCTCCGGGTCGACGCGGATCTGAAAGCTCTGTCGACGACCAATGTCAACGGCGCCGTATCCATGAAGAAAGCGCCGGTCCTGCTGTCTCTTTTCGGAAAGATAGCGCGCTGTCGCGGCGAAGTCTTCGGCGTGGAGCGCTTGTCCATCGAAATAGTGGACGCGTTTTGGGGGCGTAAGTTCTTCAAACATGTTTAGGCATCCTTGCGATTCACGACCTCGCCAGAAGGAGGCCGAAAGCGCAGCAGAAATGTAGAACCAGCGACGCGCTCGCGTTCAAGGGTTTGACGGAGAGCGCTCGCTCTCTCTGCGCCAAATTTTTCCAGGCTATCTTCGAGCCAGACTATGACCGTCGGTTTTGGCAAGGGCTCCAAGCGATCCTGTCCCAAGCGACTTTGGCCAACGCGCAACGGACCTTGGGATCGGGTTTCTTCAATGGACCAATTCCAGCCTGGGAGGATCTGACTGAGGAGAAGGGAGAGGCCCTTTTTCGTGTGTCGCCACCGATCCAATTCATGGCGCAGACTCATGACGCGCCGTGCCCTTAGCTCGGGCCAGCTACGGAGATAGTCGCGCCCGGAGAGATCGGCCATTCTGTAGAGGTTCTCGAGGGAACAGTGAATCGGGTTTAGGGCGTTGGAGAGCTCTTCAAGTTGTTTCTGTGTTTGCTCGTAGCGCTCTTGAAGCAAGAAGAGCAAATGTTCGCCGCTCTGCGCTGAGTCCTGCCTTCTATATTGCGCGGGGAGGAATCGCAGCCACGACTCAGCGGCGACCGTCAATTGGAGCAACGGGTCGCCCTGGGAGTTGTCGGTGGAATTCAATATGGTCTGGGCGAGGACCGTTCCCCTGGGGGCATCACTATCCTCATATCGAATTTGGAAGGACGGTGGCTGGCCCAATGCCTTCATGTGATCGCAAACACGATCGATTCTAACCCCAACAAAATTTGGCAAAGAGAGTTTCTCACCAGAATTATTGGGATTCAAAGTCTCCTCGAATCCTGCTGTTCGATTACTATCCATAATAGAATTGATAACTGAGCTTCCTAAGTTGGATTAGAGGAAGAAAGATAGCGCAAACCCCGACCTTTGGGGAGTGTCAAGCGTAAAGGAATAGCCATGAATCGTCCTGAAAGCTATAGCCGCCGGCTCTTCCGAACCATTTTCAATTCGCGGCTCCGCCTCGCTAGCTCGCGGGCAATCGAGCTTCAAGATCGTGTTGAGAACCTGGAGAAGGACGTTCAACAGCTCTCCCTTCTTTCTCTCGCCTTGATGACATTACTTGAAGAGCAAGGATCAGTCTCGTCTCCAGACCTCGACCAAATGATGGAAGCCGTCGACGCAGCCGATGGGAGCATTGATGGCAAGGTCGACATCGCCGAATACATGGCGCGGCTGCGGGCCCGAATTCCCGCGCCTCGCTCCAAACACAAACCGATTCCTCCGCCAGGAGAACCAAGCGTTCGTCCGTTGAAGCAGCGCACGCTTCCAAAGAAGCCTCTCCCGCGGCGACGAAAATCGCAGTTTTAGGCCTAGAGTAGTTTGAGTAGACGCTTGCGTTCAGCCTGATAGTCGGCCTTCGAAATGCTCTTGGCTTTCCATTTCTGGCCGAGTTCTTCCAGCGCCTCAATAGGGTCGATTCCGGGAGCCACCTGGCCTGGCTCGTCTGTTTTTTTGGGAGCAGACGCCTTGTTGACCACAGGGCTTGTCGGTCTGGATTTCGGTCGGGCGCTGATGTGAATAGGACTTTTTTGGCTTGGGGCGCTCTGGTGCCTGGGAGCATTATTGGCTGCGGTGGGTCGCTTGGGCTCAGGTTCTTTGTGGCCGCTAAACTGCCGTTTGATCTCGGCGGCTTTGGCTTTGATGTCTTCCATGTTTAGCTTTGATGCGAGCACCTTACCGGTGACAAGGGCCTTCTTATAGACCCTTCGGAGATCGTTGGCATCAGGGACATGGTTGCGCTTGCGGCAATCAAAGTAATACTCGATGACCTTTCCCATGGCCCAGGTAGAGGAGTAGAAGAGGGGAAAGAGCGCGATTCCAAAGACAATCGGTATGAACTTTGAAACTCCAATGATGACTTGGTTCGCGACGTAAGCAATGCCCATCGCGGCAACCAGCTCTTGGAAAATCTCCAGGGCCCTCTCATCGCTAAGCTCGAATCCCTTGGCCTTACCGATATGTACGGTCATTTTCGCATGGAGCGGAGTGAGGAGCATGAAATCGGCCATGGGTATGGGCTGAATCCATGTGAGGGCGGCGCTGACGAGGGCGGTCTGATTGATAATCAATCGGACATTTTCTTCCTCAGTGAGAGTGGGGTCGAGATCGAATTTAAAGATCCGGGCAAAGCTCTCCAGAGTGTAGTCGACGATCCTCTTCACAGCTGGGCCTTCTCTAGAGCTTGGTTTAGGTCGGAGAGGAGTACTTCGGGGTCTTCGAAGCCAATGGCCAATCTAAGGAAGCCGGGGGAGAGTTGGGCGGAGGCGAGCTCTTCATCGCTCCAGCCTTTGTGGGACGTAAGACTTGGCAAAGAGACAAGTGACTCCGCGCCTCCCAGACTCGCGGCGATCTTGAAATGGTTGAGCTCATCGGCGACCATACGGGCGTGGTCGGTGCCGCCTTTGAGGTCGAGAGCGACGATGTGACCAAAGCTACGCATTTGTCGCCCCGCGAGTTCGTGTTGAGGATGGCTTTCGAGACCAGGATACAAGACCTGTTGAAGACCTAGTTTGCCAGCTTGCCGCCACTGTTCAAGGCTTTGAGCCAATTTGAGCGCTGTGCCGTTTTGCCGTGGCACTCGCAGTGAAATAGTGCTGAGACCCCTATGCAAAAGGGCTGCGGCGCTTGGGTCGAGATTCGCGCCCAGTAAAGTCCGGGTGATTCTTAGGGATTCTATGAGATCTTTCGGTCCGGCGATCACGCCGCAGAGGACATCGTGGTGACCGTTGAGAGATTTCGTGGCGCTGTGGACGACAATATCGACTCCAAGCTCTGTGGGGTTTTGGACGATCGGTCCCGCTAAGGTCCCATCGAAGAGCGCGAGAGCCTTATATTTCTTGGCCGCAGCGCAGACGCGAGCGATGTCGAGGATGTCGAGACGAGGGTTGGTGGGAGACTCGAAGTAGACGATTTTTGTGTCTTTGCCGATGCATGCTTCGGCTTCTTCTTCCGAGCTGAACCAGTCAATATGAAAGCCGAGGCGGGGCGCGAAGGTCTTAAAGAGCAGCGCGGCGTTGCCGTAAACGCGTCGGTCCACGGCCATCCGGTCGCCGCTCGTCATGAGCCCGAAGAGCAAGGCGGAAATGGCTCCCATGCCCGATCCAAACAACAAAGCATGATCGCAGCGTTCGAGACGAGCGATGGCTTCTTCGGCTCCAAGGACCGTCGGGTTGCCGAGGCGACCGTAGAAGTGATTGGGAAAGGCTCCAGCGGTCGCCTTTTTCAATTGTTCTGTCGACTCAAAGGTAAAGCTGACTCCTTGATAAACCGGCGGAATCAATGGTTTAGGGAGTGCGGCGTCGTCCATAGTGGGTCCTTTAGGAGGGGCCAGGAAGAATGGAATGAAGTGGGGGCGAATTGTCAGACTAGGTTACGCCAAGTCGCATATTCGTAAAGGCCGGGTTGATGCTGGGCCGACGGATAGGGGTGAAAGTGTTAAAACAGAGGTCCCGACCAAGTCGGGTTAGAACCCTATTTTCTAAGCGTTCAGGAGTGTCCAATGAACTTTTTGAGTTCCCGGTATCTGAGACCTTACTTGAGCCTGGTCTTCATTTTGTGCCTTGGGAATACGGTTTTTGCCGATGACGAAAAAGTCCAGGTCAACCCCTACCAGATGGACGTCATGACGGATGCTCGCGGTAAGAAGTGGGATATTCGAGAAGATGGGTCCGTGGTAAACGGCAGTTCAGATTGCTTTGACGGCGCTTTAGATCTGGTTTTGGAAGGGAGCCGTCTTCGTTATCTATATCAGCGGAAGATCAATGAGAGCCGAAAAAATTTAGCGCTTTGGTTTCGGATTGGCTCGCAATATCAGATCGGCCCTTTGGAGCTTGACCGTATTCGTGGGCTCAAAGGTGTGACTGTCACTCGCCATATTGGGCTGACGGAGGACAAGAAGTTCCTGCGATATATAGATGTCTTCCACAACACCAGCGCCGTCGACAAGAAGATCCAGTTTCAAGTTCGCTTAGACTTTGGCTCGAGCTTAACGAAGGTTGTTGAGATCACCAAAGAGAACACGGCGAAGAAGGGAGCTTGGGCGTTTACCTATGGTCAACGTGTCGGGCGGCCGGCCGTTCTACACATCACCCGGGCCCCAAACAACAACAAGCTCGCGACCGCTGTTAGCTATAGAAGT
>JARGOJ010000522.1 GCA_029210225.1 Planctomycetota bacterium | reverse complement strand
CTCGATAATCCTCACTAAAATGGTGGAGACCTATTTGGAAGCCGTCCAAGGAGGGCATGAACGGCAAGTAAAGATATTGAAGATTCTCGACATTTACATCGCGATAGACCCAAACAACGCCTTCGCTCAAGCCTGTTACATCTCTGCCACCGCCTACTTAAAGCGTGGTTCCTTTCGCAAAGAAGAATTAAACAAACGACTCAAACGATTCAATTCGCTCAAGGACATTGACGTGGAGTCTAGAATTTTAGCGGTTGAAGGAGCCTCGCGTCTTTACTTGCGCTTGGAAGAATACGCGCTCTGCAAATCACTGCTCAAAGCAGAATTAGATAAGGGATACGCAACTCAACAAGCTCATCGAATTGGCTGGTATTACGTCAACCTCGCGGCGTGTTATCAGAGGGAAAAGAACTACGAAGATGAGCTTAAGACTCTGAACATGGCGATCCGCTCAGGAATTAGTGCGACCTATGTGTATAGAGATCGCTGCAAAATCCATCTCCGAAAGAATGACTTTGAAACTGCATTGACGGATATGTACGAAGTCTTTAACTCTACGACGACGACTTCACCGCCGAGAGCCCGAGTGTTGACCGCATTGATTGAACTCTGCTGGACCATTCATGTTAAAAAAATACTTCCACAGCTCTATCAAGAAATGGACAAGATAGCAGGGCTGTCGCTGTCGCAACGCGTTCGTTACGCTCGATCGCTGTTGTTAGTTGGAGGACGGAAGAAAGCTCTCAAAATTTTAAAGCAAGTTCAGAAGGAAATTGAGCGTCAAAAAGAAATCCAACAGAGAAAAGCAATCCTTGCTCGATTAAAATCAATTATCGAACAAGAGAGCAAACGATCGAGCACATCGACACAAAACAGAGAGTTCCTTTTAAGTATTGCGACGGTGTTATCTAAAGGACTTGCAGCGCGCAACCGAAAAGAAGAAGAGTCTCAATAGCGCCATAAAAGGGTGAGTGTCCGTTCGTGACGGGCTCTAGAAACAAGAGAAACACAGGAGTCGGGCGGGATCAGGCGCCACGATAAACCTCGAAGGCATAGGCATTATGATAAACAACCAGACCCAAGGCCGATGGATTCTGGCTCAAGGTTGGTTGCCCGAAAACATTCTGGCTCAAGCCTATAACGAACTTGAAAAGTATCCCAACGCCGATCTCTGTCAGGTCCTAGTCTCAAGAAACCTGCTCACCCTCGCTCAAGCGGACATGGCCAGGCGCGCTTCAAGCTCCAACAACCTCAGCGCTCCTCTCACCACTCATTCACCCGGCAGCCTGTCTGTTCCATCCTTGCTCGCGTCAACCCCTGGTTCCAGTCGCATCGTCCCTGCCGTCTCGGCGTCCTCCGTCCCGGGGATGGCCAACTCAATGGCCAACTCAATGGCCAACTCGAAGGCCCATCTCGACTCGGGCTACGTCAATCCGAACCAAAGTTTTCGAGCGACGCTCGCCAAAGGGAAAAACGCCAACTTCGTCGGGCGGAACTTTGGCCATTTCGAAATCATCGAAGAGATCAGTCGCGGCGGTATGGGGGTCGTTCTAAAAGCGAAGAACCTGAGCATCGACACCATGGTCGCTCTCAAGCTGCTTCTCGATGATGACCCCAGCGACGCCTCCTATGCTCGATTCAAACAAGAGGCACAAGTGCTTGCTCGCCTCGATCACCCCGGCATCGTCCGGGTCAAGAACTTCGGCCGCGAAGAGGGCATTCCGTTTTTCGCCATGGACTTGATTGTCGGGCAGGACCTAAAAACTGTCGTTGAGGACCAGCTCAAAGAAACCGGCAATGTCCCAGACTATGACTGGACCGCACGAGTCATGGAAAGGCTCGCTGATGCGCTCGCTTACTGTCACAAAGAAAAGGTCATGCACCGCGACGTAAAGCCGGCCAACATTCTCATCGAAGATCAAGATGACCTACCGGTTCTCGTCGACTTTGGGTTGGTCAAACTGAAAAACACAGGTGGCGAAGAGACCGGCATGGCGCTCTCCCTAAGCGGAGAAGTTCGAGGCACGCCCGCCTACATGGCTCCCGAGCAAGCCGACCCAAACGGAGATTTCGGATCGGTCGGAAAGAAGACCGATGTCTGGGGATTTGGCGCGACCCTCTTCTTCTGTCTAACCGGGCAGGAGCCTTACAGCGGCAACTCGGCCACAAACATCTATGTCGCGCTTATGCAGAAAGACCCTCCAAAGGTCGCCGAAATAAATCCTGACGTCCCTGATTGGCTGGCCGAACTCACCCTCCAATGCCTACAACGTCGGGCGGCTCGGCGCATCCCCATCTCTCACGCAGCGCGAGTTTTGAATGTCGGGCTGGACGACCCAGCCGCCGCCAGTGAATTGCTTGGTGGAAGCCGCCCCACTCAGCCCCGAACAAAGCAAATCATTGGAGCGCTCACGGTCATCTTCGCCATCCTTCTTGGTGGAGGAATGTGGGTCTATCAAAGTCAACAAAGCGCTCTAGAAACCGAGCAAAACCTCAACAAACTCAAAAGTCAGATCGACAGCGGCCTTGAGAAAATCAAACAGAGCCGTGATCGAACCCTGCAACAACTCCTCAAATCAGCCTCGGCGAAGCCTCCGACGCCGCGTCTCAACGATCTCAAGGCCCTCGCCGAGACGGAAAAATCCCGATTCCAGATGCTTCGGGGCGATACGGGACTCACGGATAAAACAGATGAGCACAAACAAATCGAAGGTCTACGGTCGGACCTCATCGCCTTGGCCATTCTTTGCCGAATACGGAAAAGCTCAGCTTTCGATGCTCGTCAGGCGCAAAGAGAGTTATCCGATCTTCCTGAGGATCACTCTACAAGCCTACCCGTGCTATGGGCCCGGGCACAGGTGGCCTGGAAGACACAGAAATACGGAGACGCGACGCGGCTCTACCGCCTCACGCTCACGGCTCACGCCGACGAGTCCATTTTCTACGAAGAATTAGCGCAGCTCTACCTAGCGATCAACGACAAAAAAGCCGCGCAAAAAGTCATTCAAAACGCGCTTCGGCATATCGCCAGGGCCGAAAACCAACCCGGAATCTTGCAGTTTTTGCTCGAATTTGGAGATCCTGAGAAGACGAAGTACTATTTGGATCGCTTGGCTAAACAGAAAAGCCTCTCCAAGGATCTGGCAATTCGCAGCGCCTCAAGAGCCTGGGATTTGAATTATGAAGAGGTCTGGGCACAACTCAGCGACCACCTCCCCGCCGGCGAGCTACCCCCAAAAGTCGCGTTGCTGAAAGTGGCCGTTCAGCTCAAGCGCTTTCATCCCCTCACAGCCTTAAACATTCTCAAAGACCTCAGCTTCCCGGACCATCCGAGCAGCCACTTCACACACGCCCTCTATCAAGCGCAGGCCCAAGAGATGTCGATGGACCTCATCGCCGCCAAAAAGTCCTACCAGACTGCGCTTGAAGCCGCAAAGAACATTAAGAACAAGGTCGCCGCAGTCAAAATCTATCGTAAGCTCGCCTTCTTCGCCCGACTTCAAAAGGGCCCCACCAACGCCGGCAGAATTCTCCAAGACGCGGTCAGCTATGCCGGTCCAAACCCAGCTCCAGATCTCTCATCTGAGCTCCAACTCTTCTACCTTGATGAGGTGAAAGCCCGATCCATCGTTGGAGTTGTCAAAATGCGAGGGATCGAACGTAAAATGGCGCTGGCGCGGAACAAACCGAATCCAAAAGCTGCTATTGACGCGCTGAGAGCCGAAGGGAAGGCCTTCATCAAGTCAGTTGTCGATGTGACGGCCAACGCTGATCGATTCGGTAACTCTCCTGAACTGATCAAATTTCGCAAGTCCTTTCATCTCTATATCACTCACAACCATCCCTTCGCAAAACGCTTCCGGCTCAGCGTTGATGATAAGAGCAGCCTTGCTGAGCGGCTCCGAGGGAAGGAGCAGTGGGGAACCCTGCCCTGGTTCAAGGGGGGACGAACTCGACAAGCGGCGATTGAACAGTTCAAAAAAGCTCGCCAAGCATCGAAGGATCCACTCACTGAGTATTGGCTCGCACGGGCAAGTTGGGTGCTTCCTATCTTGCGGAAAATGAAGATGCCGAAGAGGGCAAGCAGCCTAATCTCAGGGCTCAACTACGCCCTCCATACGGATCCCTTTGACCCATTGGCCCAGCGACACTATGCCAACCTGCTCGATCTTTTGGGGGAGACCAAGGGCGCCCAGGCCTACATCGACAGCGCCCTGAATTTGGACCCAGCGGACCCCGCCATCTTTCGTATGTTGTCAGAACGGGTCGCCCCTAAAGACCGGAAAACGGTCCTCTCCTGGGCTGTTTTTTGTGATCGACTCTCGAACCGCACACCCCAAGCGCGAGCCGAGCTGCTTAACGTTTTCGCAGCGAGCCTCAATTCGAATCAAAAAAGTCCGGAGTTCAAGCGTACTCTTCGCGAGCTCATCGATCTCCTACCGAACGATCGCCGTTATGTCGAGCGCGCCAGAAACTTCTATATATCGGGCAGCGCAGACTATCAAACCTACGATCGTCGCTTGCAAACACTGGAGTCGAAAGGCAATGCAGTGCTCGCCGAGGCCGAGGAGGCATTCAAGAACTCGAACTACAAGGAGGCCGTAAGTTGCGCAGAGCAGAGCCGACCGTATCTTTCGAAAAAGGCGCAAAATCGAGCGGCCTATATTATCGCTCTCTCTCAGCTTCGATCGGAGAGCACAAACGACCGACAAAGCGCGTGGTTTGAAGCCACAAAAGCGCTCTTAAACAACCCGACACTTAGCGACGAATACTATGAGGTCTGCCTTGAGAAATCATTAGGCGATGCAAAGGCCCATCGAACAATGTATGGGAACGTCGAAAAGCTCCCCCCCACCAAAGCGCCCAACTCGGAAAAGTGGCAATCCTGGGCGCTCTTTCTGGCCACTCGGCTCTTTACATTTTTCGACCCCCACCTCGCCTCCGATCGGAAGAAACTCAGAGAATGCGAAGAGCGCCTCCACCTATTGCTGCTCAAGGACCCAACCCGCTACAGCGCAAGATTGGCGCTTGGTCTCTTATTGACCTTAGATGCCCATCGAGAGTCACATTTGATCCTCCAAGAAGTTTCTATGGCCGGCGCCTTTGAGCTTCATTTTCGCAATAGTCCTCTCCTCAAAGGTCTTCGAGCACTTGCGGCCTATCAATATGGTCACGATAGTTTTACAATCTTATTGAAATCCGCTCGAGACTCTGGCTTCAAAGCTGAAAAATGGCCACGGATCTTTCAATCGAGCGTCGCCCGCGAATTATTAGAGAACAATTGAAAACAATGGATCACAACATCCTGCAAGGGACTTGGATTGTCTCTCAGAATTGGCTACCGGAGCCCGTGATTCACCGGGCCTTGGAGAGTTGCAAACCGCAAAGTGAAGATCTTGGCGCGTTGCTCGTCAACCGTGGACTCCTCTCTTCGGCCCAAGCCGAACAAGTTCGTCTCGCTGTCTCCCAACTCATGGGCGAACCAGAGCTGACCGCATCTGGACGAGTGACGTATCGCGACATCAAAGGCGCGAGGGTGCAGTCTGCGGAGGAGCTGCTGGCAGGACGTGAATTTGCAGATTTCACGATTCTTGAATTGATCAGCCGAGGGGGAATGGGCCTGGTGTGCCGGGCCCGACAAAACACAGTCAATCAAGAAGTCGCGCTGAAGTTGCTGCTTACAGATCCCAGTGAAGAACGCGCTCTTGAGCGCTTTCGCCGTGAAGCTCAGGTCCTGGGCCAGCTCAAACACCCAAACATTGTCCACCTCAAAGACTTTGGTACAGACGGTGGGATTCTTTACCTTGTGCTCGATTTCATCCAGGGCAAAGACCTCGCGGTCATCACTGAAGAGAAAAAGAAACGTGGAGTTTTTCTAGAGATACACACCTTGTTAGACATCATGGTGACGATCGCTGAGGCGCTCTCATACTGTCAAGATAAATTCATCATTAACCGCGACGTCAAGCCCGCCAAAGTTCTACTCCACGAGAAGTCGCTGACTCCTTATCTCATCGACTTTGGCGTCGTCAAATCGATTGCGAATTCCGATCGGTCTCACCTGAATATTTCTGACCAGAGCCTCTCCGTGAGCGGTGAAATCATAGGAACTCCAGCATTTATTAGTCCTGAGCAATTGGATCCGCAAAATGAAGGCGGGCAATCTTCAGACGTCTGGGGATTCGGGGCCACTCTGTTTTACTGCCTGACTGGGCAGCTCCCGTTTGAAGAGAGCGACAACATGCTCGTCACTCTCATCACAGAAGAACCACGCCGCGTCCGTGAATTAAGAGACACTATTCCGCCGTGGGTTGATGAGTTGGTCGGTGATTGTCTGCAGAAGGAAGCCGAGCGAAGACCAACGATGAAAGAGGTTGTTCAACGACTAAAAGTTGGCGCCGTTCCTAAAAAGAAAAAACCTCTCCCAGCCCTGCTCTTGGTGTCTTTCCTGGCAGTGAGCCTCATCTTCTTTGCGCACTGGTCTAAAACGCATTCTAAAGTGACGCCACCTGTAGCAATCAAAGAAT
>JARGOJ010000521.1:1531-6539 GCA_029210225.1 Planctomycetota bacterium | reverse complement strand
GTGGCTGGATCGTGACGGACGCCGAGGTGGACGAGGCTGAAATTGAGTTGAGCGAGAGCGGTCGCTCCGTGAGTCGGGAAGCGGCCGCGGCGTTCAGCGCTGCGATGCGAGCGGTGGCCTTGAAAAAGGTCGAGCGGCCCTTAGTCGTCTTGACCGGAAAAGCCCTCGATGACCCGCGACCATGGGGACCTGACATGGAGGGCGTTGTTGTTCTCAATGACTACCTTGAGTGTAAGAAATTCTTCGAAAAGGAAGCCGAAACATGGATCTAAATCAAGAATACAACAATGTTTCGGGCCCGAAAGGCGATGAAAAGCACTCTGAGACTTGGTGTCGCCTTGAGAAGTGGGGTGGAAGCCTTGTTTTCCTTGCGCTCGATCCATTTATGGCGCTGCCGTTTATCGATCTCCTACCACGCTCCCAGGCCCTGGTCATCGCTTGGGATGAGAGTCAGGCGGTCAAGCAACTGGAAGCCTTCGGGGTGGAGGTTTTGGTCTTAGGCCAGGAGCTTGAAGGGAAGCGATCGACCGCTCGCTTGTTCGACCATAGTCGCGCTCGCGCAGCCATCAATCACAGGGCTCGTCGGGGTTCGGTCGGGATCCTTGCGTTCAAGCCGGATGCCCGACTTGAAAAGGCTGTGGCTAGCTTGGGCTTTGATCGGGATCGGGTCAAGTTGCTCGCCGCCGATGTCTCTGTCGCCCGGCGCTTCGAGAATAAGTTGAAGTTTCCAGAGTTGGTCAAAGACTTCGATATTCCAGTGCCCAGTTATCAGATATTGAAGCCGTCCTGCGGCCCCGATTTTGTCGAGATTGCCGAAGGATTTGGTCTGCCATTTGTGGCGCAGTCGGGTTCGGGCTTCTCGGGAGCAGGGACTCACCTTGTCCATGACCTTCAGAGTTGGTCCGATGCAGTGGGGAGCCGAGCGGAGAAGCCGCTCAAGGTGAGTCGTTTCCTCAATGGCATGAGCTTGACTCTCAACGGTTGTGTGCTCGGGAGAGATTATGATCCTGTGGTCGGCGCGGTTATGGAGCAGCTGACCGGTTGGGATGAGCTGACTCCCTACCCTTTAGGCAGCTGCGGAAATGTTTGGGGCGCCCCTGGCTGCCCTGTGGAAACGAGAGCAGCGGCGACGAACGCTGCGATGAACGTCGGGCGAGCTCTCAAAGAGCACGGGTTTATAGGTCACTTCGGCGTTGACCTCGTGGTCAAAGACGACGGCGGGGTCGCTGTTATTGAGTGCAATCCACGTTTTACAGCGACCTTGCCGGTCGACACTCTCAACTCGGAGATGCGAGGAGAGGTTCCGCTCTTTCATCTTCATGTTTTAGCGAGCCTGGGCCTCGACTTCGACGACTTGCTTGAACGAAAAGACGGGCCTCCAGTCACCCAGCTCATTTATCGGCACCGAGGCAATCCATTGCGCCTTCCTGCGCGGGTTTGGAGCTCCATCTCGCCGGACGGAGATTCCCTCTCTCTGGGGCCGATGAGCTTTTTGACCGCCGATCACCTTTGCTCGGACGCGGCTTTTTTCCTCCCTGCGGCGGGGGGACGGCAGATTGATGAGGGAAAAGAGTCGGCGCGATTGATTCTTGCAGGGGCCCTCACCGACGAACGTCGAATTTGGGCGATTGAGCGTCTTTTGTCGCTTTCAGCGAGTTACCAAGAGAGCTCTTATCCTCCGGCTAGCTAACGAGTTGCGTTGGGAATTGCTTAGAGGCTGGGAACTTTTGCCGCATCGCGTTAGACTAGATCATTCCATTATGGATGAAGCGAGGAAATGAGAATGTCATCGGTCAATGCGTTGTGTTTTGGGGGAGGAGGCCTTGTTGGCACGGGGAAGGCTGTGGGTCACCTCATAGGTCTCGACCAAGTCATCCGTGACCGCGACTCTCGCCGCGAGTTGACCAAGTCTTTCTTCGACTACATGGTCGAGGCGGGGGTTCCGCTCAATAAGTTGGAAGCTCGCTTTGAGGACGTGGTGGGGCGCATGCCTCCGGAAGTTCGGAGCGGCCAGCGAGATCACATTCATCGTTACTTCAAGCTCTGCTGTGGAATTAGCGGCGGGTCCTTTATCGCGACGGCGGTTGTGTCCGAATTGCCAATGGTCGATCTTGTCCGTGAGGCGGTTCACTTCCCATTCACCTTTTACTTCCGCCCGGATGTGAAAGAGTATGGCCGGGCCTTGAGCAACCTCCCGAAGGTCCCGTTGAACTTGTTGAAGCTGGCCTTTAAAGAGATGCACTTGAACTTCGAGCGTGGCCCCACAGAAGGCTATCTGATGCCTGCCTTGCGGCGATTCTCACGATTTGGATTTGAGCTGGCGTCGGTGGCTCAAGACTTACTCCCGCGTGGTCTCTTCACTGGTGACGGACTGGAAGACTTCATTGTCAAGATGTCGAAACAGTATGGTCTGCGGAATTCATTCAAGGATGTTCGAGCCCGGGGTCGGCACTTGTACATTATCGCGGAGCGGTTTAACACAGCGGCCCGACTCTCCGACCCAGCGAGCGCGAGTACGGCGATTTACTTTGGCCAAGCACCCCACGACAACATCCCTGTGTCCCGGGCTATCCGTGCGTCCTGCTCGATTCCAGGAATCACCACGCCGCTTGAATACTCTGACCCAGAGCGTGGCGGGACTCGCTTCTTGCTCGTCGATGGGGCGATCGGCAAGACCATCGGGCGCCGCAAGTTATTCCAAGACCATGATATTGGCGTCGCGATCACAGTGAATCCAATTGTTCCTTACATTGGTCAATTGAATAACTTTGTTGATTGCATTGAGCAGCTCTACAGAAAATTGATTTACTCTCGACTAAAAGCGGTGGAGGGACACATTGAATCTGAGGTTGGTAAGCGAACGATTCACATTGAATCCAACCCCGACGAGTTCTTCTTCAATATGCTGCGCCTCGACAAGATTAAAGAAGGCATTTTCGAGGGCTATTTCCAAACATTGAAATTCGCTGCTGAGAATTACCTTTCTTTCAAGGAGAAGCTTGCGCTAGGAGACCTTTGCCTCATTCCCCGGGAAGAGATTTTCCGTCGCTTAAACAACAATGCGCTGACTCGTGAGCGGGCCAAATTACTGCGTCGCCAAGTCCTGGAACAACAGAACGTCGGTGTTCAGTTAGGCAACGCCCTGGGCGATTTAATCTAAGGTCTAGGAGCCCTCGATTCTAGTGAGAGCTTCTTTTGCGGCTGGCGCTGTTGCTGGGTTCTTGAGCGCCACTTTCAAAGTTGGAATGGCTGCCGTGGCAATTTTGCCAATCTCTCCCAAAATATCAATGGCGCGTGTTTGAATGGGTGGAGTCTGCCCTTCGACGGCAGAGATAAGAGCAGGCACGGCCTTCGCCCCGAGATTCTCAAGCGCTTCGATTGCGTTTCTCACCACTGATTTATCCTTGTCCACTAAGGCTTGAATAAGGGCCGTGGTGGCTACTTTCAATTGTTTCTCGTCAGCGAATTTTGCCAGCTCTCCGAGAGATTCGGCCGACTCTTCCCGTACGTCGTCGTCGCTGTCGTGGAGTCCTCGCTGGAGTGCGTCGCAATGAGGCGCAGCTTTGGCTCCGATCTTTCCAAGACTTTTGGCGGCCTCTTCTCGAACGTCATCCCTTCTGTCGTAAATGCCGCTGGCTATCTTCTTTATCGTCTCTTCGGAGAGGGCCGACGGAGCTCTTTTCCCGATGAGCCCGAGCGCTTTGATCGCCTCACAGCGGACGTCAGAGCGCTTGTCATCGATGGCTGTATGGAGTTGGGGGACGATGAGTTCCAAGAGGGGCGGACTCGCTTCTGTGCCGATCTGGCCCAAGGCGTAAACCGCAGTTTCTCGCGTGTCCTTCGTCGGGTCATTGAGCTGAGCGATCCATTGCTTCACGCTCTTGTCCTTGTAAGTTGGGTCACCCTTTGGCTTCGTGTCGTTCGGACTGGGTTTGCAGGAGCAGAGCAGTAGGACGACGGAGAAGAGTAGAATGCGAGGCATATTAGTTTCCTTGAAAATTGGGCGATACAGAACCGGATCCTAGGTGAAATGATCAGGTTTTTAACTTGGGAAGATGCTTGCTCGCAGCCTTGACCAAGCTTGTCAATGGCGCGTCTTTAACCTGGGTCATAGTCTTCACTTTGATATGCCGAAGCGATTTCCCAGAGCCTTCCAAGATTGACTGCGGATCGTCTAGGTCTGCGCCATAGAAGAAACCTAGGTTGACGTGCTTCTTGAATGGAGCGATGTAGCAAAAGTGCTCGGACATCTTTTTTGGGCCGACGCCATAGCCGACGATTTTCTGTTTGACCCAGGGGACTTCTGTGACTCCAGGCAGAGTCGTGGCCATCAATTCCCGAAGGGCTTTAGCGATCGACTGAATTTCAGGCTCAAAGCTCGTGATTGCATCTTGAAAGGTACCTTGCTTGGAAACGGTGACGATCTTTGCCATGGGTCATTCTGCGCTTTCGGTTCAATCGTGGACGACCAACGCTAGCATTTTCCAAACCATTGGGTGTCTTGTTGCAGGAACGCCTTGAATAAATCTCCGCTTTGATTCGATCCCATGACAAGGGCAATTTTTCTTGGTCAAATTGGTTGGGCTAAACTATAAGTGTCCATTCAATACTTCCATATGTACGATGGCTCAGATAAGCAGGTTCGGAAATTATGAATCAACGACGTTGGCTTTTATGTTCATTCATGACATTACTCCTACTCAGCCAGAGCCCAAAAGTTCACGCTCAAAGCCAGCCTCAAAAAGTGGCGGCTTTAGTTTCAGAGCTGAGGTCGAAAGATCCCAAGCGTCGCGCAACTGCGGCTTTGAGTCTGGGGCAACTCGGGCAAAACGCCTCCGGTGCAACCCTGAAGACCATCCAGCAGAGCCTGTTAAATGCGAGCCGCGATCAAGATTGGGAAGTGCGCGCAAGCGCTTACGATGGGATCAAACAGCTCGGATCAAAGAGGGCTCAGCCGCTACTTCCCAAACTGTTTATTGGTTTAACGGATCGATACAGCGACGTTGCG
>JARGOJ010000521.1:0-1521 GCA_029210225.1 Planctomycetota bacterium | reverse complement strand
AAGAACGCAAAGGCCTGTGTCAAGTCGATTGAGCCAAGCGTGGCCCAAATCTCTGAATACAGGGCCTTGCTTGGCTCGACGCACTGGACCACACGGCGTGCCGTGGCGATTAAGCTCGGGAACTTAGGCCCCAAAGCGAGAGCAGCCGTCTTTGACTTAATTTCGAGAGTGGACGATCGTTATTCGGATGTTGAAAAGGCAATTGTACAGGCGATCGCTCGGATTGGAGTGAGCGCGGCGGACAAAGAGAAGCTGGAGGGTCTTCTCTCAAATTCGAGTTGGAGAGCCCGCTGGTACGGGGCCAAATTCTTAGGAGAACTTGGACCGGTTGCTCGTGCGTCCATCCCTAAGTTGATTGCAACGACTTCAGATCGATACTCATCAGTAGAGAAGGCCGCAACAAAGGCCATCGAAAAGATTGGGGTCGACACATCTCTCATACCCTCATTGAACCTCTTGCTAAGTTCCAGAAACTGGAAGTCTCGTTGGTATGGCGCGAAATTTTTAGGACAGCTGGGGGAGCCAGCCCGACAGTCGATTCCTAAATTGATTGAATTGACCTCGGATCAATACTCCGCTGTTGAGGACGCGGCAACGAAGGCGATCCGAAAGATTGGCGTGGATGCATCTCTGATTCCCACTTTGAACACCTTGCTAAGCTCTAAAAACTGGAAGTCTCGTTGGTATGGTGTGACCTTGTTAGGAGCACTCGGAGAGGCAGCCCGTCCATCCATTCCTAAGTTGATTGAGTTGACCTCAGATCAATACTCCGCTGTAGAAGACGCCGCGACCAAGGCAATTGTCCAGATTGGTATCGATCAATCTTTGATCCCAACATTGAATCGCTTGTTGAGTTCTAAGAACTGGAAGTCTCGTTGGTATGGCGCGAGGCTCTTGGGGCAATTTGGAAAGGTTGTCCGACCTTCAATTCCTAAGTTGATTGAATTGACTTCAGATCAATACTCCGCTGTCGAAAAGGCTGCAGCCAAGGCGATCCAGCAGATTGGGGTCGACGCGACTCTCATTCCCTCATTGGACCGCTTGCTAAGTTCCAGAAATTGGAAATCTCGTTGGTATGGCGTGAAATTGCTGGGGCAATTGGGAGCGGCTGCTCGACAATCTATTCCTAAATTGATTGAATTGACCTCGGATCAATACTCTGCGGTTGAGGACGCGGCGAGGAAGACCATCCCAAAGATTGGTGTGGATACCTCGTTGATTCCAGCATTGAATCGTCTTCTTAAGTCTGCGGAATGGAAGTCCCGGTATTATGCTTTGCAATCTTTCGGAAAGCTTGGTCCGAAGTCTCGGAAGAGCTTTCTCGCTGTTTTTGAGTGTCTGAGTGACAGATACGAAAGCGTTTCGGAGTTAAGCGCGAAGGTGCTGAGAAAAGTTGGTCCAGATACGAGTCATATTAAACCCCTCATCACTAAATCCATAAGCCCTGAGTGGCGTTTTCGTTATCATGCGCTGAAAATGCTTGCGCTCGTTGGCAAGGATAACAAGTCGGTGATTGCTGCG
>JARGOJ010000520.1 GCA_029210225.1 Planctomycetota bacterium | reverse complement strand
CATCATCATGCCGTCGACGGAGCTCAAAGAAGAATCCGAGAGCGACTTCATCAACTCGGCTTCTTCGATTTCAATGGCAGGAGTTAAAAACTGTCCGCAACTACATCGAGAGTGAGCGATCTTGTCTGCGGGCGCTGAAAACAAGGTCTCGCAGTCGTCGCAACGTAAGATCTCATTGCCAACAGCCTGGGATGCTTCCAGAAATTGGGGGGTTGTAATGGCGCGGTTTCGGAGAAGAATTTGACCGAGGAGAAGTTCAACCCCTGTCTCGTCTTTGATGCGACCTCGGTCCTTGAAAGCCGAGCCGAGATCCTTGCGCTGCACAAATTTGCGCTTGACGAGTTCTTCAAGGAACTGGTTTTCCGTGGATGGATCCATCTCGTCACGCCAAGTAAAAAAACAAAGAAACCCACACCCGGTCTTCACCGGTTAGACTCAAGTTGCACCGATTGGCTAAAACTGAGCGAAAACCAGTATCGCATTTTGGGGGATCAATTGCGCGAACGTCCTGCAAACCATGTCATATTGACAAAACTGGTCCTCCCTCCAGTCATCTTGGCGACTGCGCTATTCGTTATAAACGCTGCCGCTCATGGACAAAGCGACTATGAGAGTGATGCCCCCGCCACCTCACACCGAAAAATCGGCGAATCCAAGGGATCGGATATCTCATCCCTTCAAAATAGCCTGCTTAAGAACTTCCAGAATATGGATCCAAAGGAACGGGATAAGTTCCTAAGTGCCTTTCAGGGCAAAGATCCTCAATCGATGAAAGACCCTGAGTCCTTTGATCCTAAACAGCGTGAAGCCCTCCAAAAAATGATGCGCAAGCTCATGAAAAATCAGGACGATGGCAAGCCCAACGGCGGCACAGAATCCGGAGATAATCCGGACGCCGACCCGGACAAAGAATCGATGCCTCCTCACATAAGAGAAATGCTCGAAGGGCTTCAGCAACCAAAGCCCGATAAGACAGGAAGCCCCCTTGAAGAGCTGATGGAGGACCCCGACCTACAATCCTTCGTCCGCGATTTCACAAAGGGCCTCAATAGCGAAACGAGGGACGGCGAATCGGCCTTTCCCTGGCTCAACGATCCCCAATTCCCCCAAGATCTAATGAAGATGCGTGGCCAGAAGAGCTTTTTTGACAAGTTCACGAAGGGCATCGCTAAGAGCGGCCGGCTCAACACCCTGCTTAAGGAAGGTCTGAAGTGGCGCCGAAAAAACAATGAGCGCAGCCGAGGATCTTCTCGGACCTCAAGAGGTTCATCGACTGGACCCAATGGCCAACCCACTTCCACCCCGAACTCACAAGGTTCACAATCTCCAACCGTCCTCCAGCGCATCTCGAAACTATCTCCTTCCCAGGCATCGGGCCAAGGCGGAATGGGATGGAGCTTGCCTCGACTCCCCCTCTTCTTCTCCTTCTCTAGCCCAAACATGAGCAACCGAAGCGTTCCAAGCTTCGATGTCGGCCGTCCGAGCGCTCCCAGCTTCGACCCAACTATCTTCTTCTTTGTTTTGTTTGGGCTCTTCCTTGTCGCGGTCGTAGGGCTGGTCTTTGGATCGCGTTTGCAAAACCGAGTCGGCCATTGGATTGAACAGGGTCAGGGCCGCCTCCGGCCTCGTCGTGGCTGGCCAACGCCGCCAGAACAAATGGCGAGCAATCACGAGCTCGTCGCGAATGTCCTCCACCTAAATTCCAAGCTCTATCCGCATCGACTCTGGAATCACACTCAACTCCGCTCGGAATTGCACCGTGCAAACCCTGAAGCCCACGCAGAGATCGAAACATTGAGTCGCGACTTTGAGCGAGCCTATTATCGCCAGGCCGAGCGCGACATTCAGCGGAGCAAACTTGCTGAGCACGCACGCATCTTGCGAAAGCTCGGCGCAGACCAGACACCCTCAAACTAAGCGCGAGACTTCCCTCACCCCTAAAGAAATTAACGGAGCACAGAAGAGTGAATCTACCGCTTGAAGAGGCATGCGGGAGAAATTTTGAGCGAACTGGCCCTCACTCTGGCTCTCCTAGTGTAGTCTGGTTAGAGCGCGAGTTTTAAGGGGCAATTTGTGAAACGAGTTTGGTTTCCTTCGCTATTGATACTAGCCCTCATCTTCACAGGCTGTCGCAGCTCCGGCAGCCTCGGGAAAGCCAAGAGTCTGTGGCGTAACGGCGAACCTGAAGCCCTTGATAACGCTCGCCTCGCCGCCCGCAACGCGCCTCCCGAAAAAGCCGTTGAAGCGGCGTTACTTGTCTGCAAAATTAGTCTTGAAGTCGGTAATCCGAAAGAAGCCCTCAACGACTACGAATTCTACATTCAGCGGCTAAAACGTCATGATCGCAAGACATTGAGATCTGTGGCTCAGCTCGTCTTCATCGACGCGTTAAACTCGTGGAGCATCCCCCGCCGTTGCAAATCGCTTGAAAGCCTGAGCTGTCTCAGCCAAGATCAATTTGCCCAAACACTGATTCAAAAAGCTGCCCGAGATCCGGCCCCTGAAGTACGCGCCGCGGCCATCCTTGCACTGGTCCACGCACGAACAGACTTCTTCGAAATGATGCTCGATGAATTCATCGACGAAACTCACCCACTCCCCAAAGCAGCCCTGTTAAAGGTCTATGGAGAAAGACGCAAACTTGAGCGCTCGTTTAAGAACCGCAACCAGAGCATCTTAGAACTTTCGGCGCAGACCCTCGCCCATGTTCTCGTCACCGGGTCCTCCTACGAAGCAAGAGCCGAAGCCATGGACCAATTGATCGGGTGGGGGGAGCTTGAATCCCAAGTCCGTCCTCTCTGGCCCCAGATGGAATCGGCGCTGAAACTTCGACTCGCTCGATATCTCACAAACTCGGGCTCAAACGAGATTTGGCCATTGATCGAGCGAGACTATCCCACGACCTATCTATTCCGCTCCATCTTCGGATTAGATAAGAACTCGCGACACAATCTCCGACATATTGAAAGCCTCGGGCTTATGGCCGCTGGGGGCTCAAGTCGAGCCAAGACGCTCTTGGAAGAGTCGCTGACCCTTGAGAAAGACATCGATGTCTTGATCGGGCTGACCCAAGCTGCCCGATGCAGTGGTCTGGAAAGCCTTGTAGATACGCTTGACCGTTTTACAAAATCTAAGGATCCCGAGCTTCGAAGCCAAGCTCTACTTGCGCTAGAGGCCCTCGATAAAGATCGCGCAACTGAGATCGCCAAGCGACTCTACAAAGATGATCCTCACCCCTTGAGCCGCTGCAATGCTTTTCTCGTATACGATCGCTTAGCTCAGCTCCCCATCGCTAGCCTAGCTCTAGCTATTCGTGCTGATCCCATTGCCTTAGCTGCCGTCGGCTGTGAACGCCTCAGGGAGCGAGGATCAGAAGGAACTAAGGCGTTGGCTCTATTGCTCGACGAGCCCTCAAGCGCTCTTCGAAATGAAGCCGTGAACGTCCTTGGCGCGATCGACACCCCCGACGCGATTGAAGCGCTCCAGCTGAGATTCAAAAACGGAGATGCCATCCAGCGGAGGCGTATACTTCCCACGCTTTCAAAACATGGTCTAAGGGAGTTTCTCAGTCCCTATGTTCACTTGTTACGGAACGGCGACGACGCCCTATCGTTAGACGCCGCAACCGCGATTCTCAACCTCGATAGAGCGCCAGCTGGGGGCAAACCCAACCCAGGCCCGTAGTGCTGTATCATTTCTAAATCCATAGGGTCACCGACGAATGAGCTGTCAGGACACATGGCCTTGAGGATAACAGAGCACTAACTCAGTCGGATGAAGCCATATTGTAGTGGAGTGCCTGACAATAGCGATCTTCGCTGAGGGTTTTGCGCCAGACATCAAACCACTCAAGCACCTGACCGCTCCCAATGGACTTGTCGAGCCAGGGTTTTTGAATCTCTTCAATCGCAGCCCAATCATCCTCTGGAATAGACTCAGCGTATTTTAGTGAGCCATCAACGACCGAGTCGAGGGTCTCGGATACGCAGGTCACGGTCACTTTATCTTTTGACACCTTGAGCGACTCCGCATAAATCGCGGCGACCTCATCGGCGATTCCCTCGATCTTTGCGCCGCTTCCAGCAATGAGGATCGGCGGAATCTCCGTCGCCATATCTTTGCTCGCCGACTCTTTAAGCCATTGCGTTAGACTTTCGAAACCAACTTTCAGTGATTCTTTAAGAACGCTGCTATTGGCCTGGCGCAACAAATCGTCACTCAGATAAGGGCGAGCATCTCGAAAGGTCAACTTATCCCGCAACTTGTAGGGATACTGAAACTCGTGGAAATACCTCGCGCTGCGGGCAATGGCCGTCCAAAAATCAGAGCGATACGCGTCCTTCCAAAAGAAGAGGCGCTCGCTTGCGATGCTCTCGAAGGATAACTCCCCGGCGTGAGCCGCTTCTTCCTCACGAATGCGTTGCTGAACCATTGTCTCTATGACCCGGTCCACTTCTTCGCCGTGCTTGGCCCAGACAGTTTCCATGGCGCTCATGTGTCCTTCGGGCTTGTAACGCAGCTCCGCTCGGACCGTGCCCAAAGTCAATACGATCGGGGCCGACGCCCCCTCGTCAAACTTGTGGCGGGCGATGAGCTCCGAGTGAGGACGAAAGACAACCGCGGAAAAACCAACGTCGCGGAGCAATTGAAAGAGAATGCATCGGGACAGCGCGCTCGCGTTCGCCGAAACAGCGACGACAACACGACGAGGCTCGTCGCTTGGCGCCACGCCCTTCATGAGGTGCGCGAGCAGCTGCCTAGATAGCCCATAATCCTCAGTGAGCTTATCGACGCCGCGGACGATCCCAGACTCGCGGTCGTAGCCGTAGTCTTCGTTATCTTCGTCGCGTCCGAGGCGGAGCAATCGTCTGAGAGGATTGGAAATCTGTGGCAGGCTAAAGTGTAGGCCGAGGAGGCCTTCTCCGAAGAAAATCGTCTTGTTTGGATTGTCGTCGTCGGAGAAGAAGTTTTGCGCGAGCTGCTCGACGTGGCCGAGGAGTGAGAATGGAAAGGCCAGATTTTTCTGCCACTTCGTGACGGCGCGCCAAGCTTCTGAGCTGGGGTTCTTGTGATAGCTCAAAAAGGCCGATCGCAACTGATGCACGTCTTTCGCACGCTGGGTCATTGTGTCCCGAGTGCTGCCTTCGACATCGCTCGCGACGAGGTTGACAAAGATTCGCTTGTGTAAGTCACCATCACGGCGCAGCCAGATATTTCCGACGTCGCTCTCCAGGTTAAGACCACAGACTGACATGTTTCCTCCCAAAAGATAGACAGAGCTATAGTGTCCCATAATGCCCTGGAGCTGAGCAGCCCTCAATTTGAGGCGGGAAGATCCTTCATTTGGCGTAGTTTTGCAAGAGCGGCTCCCCAAGCTTCATCCTTTTGAAGCCAACTTTGAAATCGGCGAAAGCCTCCTCCATAGACAGGGTCGGGATCCATTTCGATCAGCGCTGCCCATAGCATCTGTTGGCGTTTCTTGAGAACACGCCACTGCGCATAGTTCGCGCTTCCCTCTCGGAGCGGGGGGCTTTGTGTCGGGCAATTTTGCACTTGCCATACATGAAAGAGTTCGTGAACCATCACCCCAATAACCGCTTCCCGGGGAAGAGATTTCAGCACCCAAATCGTAATTTTCCAGGGTCCTTGGTAGAACCGTCCTCCAATTTTCACATCTTTGCGCTCGGCGACGGTGAAGCCCTTAACAATGGGCGCCTTAAAGTCGGCCAATTTAGACATGCTGGCCCTGTCCGCGAGTTTCAGCTCAATGGGCACCGACCGTAAATCGATGTCGAGGTTGCGATGCAGCTCAAGCAAGGCTGTACTGAACAAGCTCCGAGCATCATTGAGAGTGTTGATCGCTGTGCCTTGACACTCACCGCAGTGTTTACGACCGTCGCTGAGCTTCGTGACGCCGCCGCGAGAGCCTTCCGTGGGGAGCGAACAGGCATCGCAGCGTGGGGACCGCGAGAAGCAGGGAGTATGATAATTGTAGCGTTCGCCGAGAGTTGTCGCAGAGCCAAAAATCGATCTTTGACAGATCCCACAACGGGGAGCGACGCGAAGGTAACACTCTTTGTGAAACTGCTTTTTGTTGTACACAACATAGCTGCCATCGATGTTTTGGTGGCAATGAACACAAGGGCGGCGGCCGCGCACGGTGGGGTTCGAAGATTTTAGCTCGGGGCGTTTGCCTTTGTCCGGCACCTTGTCCGAAGATTGACAGGCGCCGAGGGGGAGTAACAGGGCAAAGAGGACGCCTAGCTCTCGGAGAGTTCGCATAGGTTCCACTCTTGCGCCGGTTTTTGGTTCTCAATCACCACTTTGGCGAGTCCGTCTAACAGGATGTGGGCCCGTTCGCAAAGGCTCGTCGATTCCAATATGGCCCGGCGATCTTCTAGGCCAAGGGCGGAGACGGCCGCGACTAAATCAAAATAGAGCCCATTATCAACAAGGGCTTCACCTGCGCTGAGTAAGCGATGAAGCTCCTGAGCGTTGTTTAGCTTGCTGTCGGGAGTTCGCATAGCGGTGGCGGCAATGA
>JARGOJ010000519.1 GCA_029210225.1 Planctomycetota bacterium | reverse complement strand
CCTGCAGAAATCGCTTGGGACCGGAGAAAGTCATCGCCGCCCGTGCGTCATTCTTCTGCTTGTCTAACATGGGAGTCTGCACGGCATCAGGGCAAAGCACAGAAACATAAACGCCATGGGCTCTTAACTCTTGAGCCGCCGCCAAGCTGAAGGATCGCACTGCATATTTCGACGCGCTGTATAGAGAGAGCCCTGGGATAGGCGCGAGAGCGGCCATAGACGCGATGTTAATGATATGGCCGAAACCTTGGGCTTTCATGATCTTCGCAGCCTTGTGAGTGCCGAGGATCACCCCCTTCACATTGACGTTGAAGTGCAGGTCAATGTCCCGTTCTTCCAGCTCATGCACCCATGCGGCTTGAAGATATCCGGCGATGTTTAAGACCCCATCAAGCGTCGAGAACTTCTCTTGAGCCTTTGCGAAGACGTCATCCCAATTCGCCGAGTCAGTCACGTTCAATTCAAGACAGAGCCGTTTTTCTTCCGGCCACCCATCCTCTTCGGCGACTTTTAAGAGCTTGTCGTAAGCCAGGTCTGTGGCGACCACTGAGTGCCCACGGGCCAGCATCTGCCCTGTGAGATGCCGGCCGATGCCGCTGGCGCAGCCGGTGAGCAGATAGCACTTTTCAGAACTCAATCCAGTCATTTTTGATCCTCGTTCACCGGGGCTTCTGGGGAGCTATGGGAGGATTGATCAAGCGCGCCGAACTCTCGGGTGCCAAAGGTCCAGCTTGGGGACAGGGAAGAGAACAGGCGTTTGAACGACCACTCAGAGGATGGAACAACATTGTAGAAGTCCTTGTTTTGAGGACAAGGCCCTGCCAATTCACGCTCCAGGATCATTGATAGATATTGATCGAGGCCGCCTTCTAAGGTGTTTCCATTGAGCACCACGTCCATTCCAGTGTCTTTGGCGTAGCGTCGAAAGCAATTATGTTTGGACTTGTGAGGCGCATAGCAGTCGGCGCTGACACCGTTCTCACTGCTGACCAGCAGGCCCTCTGGGCTGCGGACGACGAGGGAGTGATTGCCCTCTGTATGGCCCGGAGTTTGGATCAGAGCGATGCCTTCCCCTAACTGGACATCGCCGTCTAAGAGCATGACCGAATCTTCGGAGATGCCCGATAAAGCTTGAGGGCAATACCAGTCTAATTGTGGCGCAATGAGAGACTTCGTCGATTCCCACTCTTGCCTCATGACAAGCAGTTTCGCCTTGGGGAAGAAGGCTTTTTCATAGCCGTCGCCCCCGAGCCAACGGCGTAGCTCTTGTGTGTGTAAATGGTCGAAGGTGATGTAGTCGATCTCTTCGGGCTTGATCTTTAGTTTTTCCAGGGCTTGCTCGACGGTGCCCAGGCGAGGCGCGAGTATGGGTTCTAGGTAGGAGAAGGCTCCGCCAAATCCTTGTGAGAGGCGCTTGAAGAAAGGAGTCTCAGCGTTTCGTTCGACGTCGCTGGGAGAGGATAAGAGAGTCTTGATGCCGTCAGCGGATTGGAATTGAATGACCACGACTCTATTTAGTATGTGAATAAAGCCGCTGAGGCTAGAGGCCACGCCTCGCAAACCATATTGAATTGGATAGGGCAGACGAACTAAATCAAAGGACCGATAATAGGCGACGGGAGGGCCATCGAGCAGCTCTTGACGCAGCTGATGGGCGGCGTCAATGAGCTTCTTTTTTCGAACTCCCGGACTCGGAGATTGGCGGACATCCTGAAAATGAGTGAGCGTCTTGAATGGTTCTTGGGAGCTGGGGTTAAGAGAGTTCATGAGTTCTGTCCAGCCGTGAGATCGACAGAATAATAGTAATCGCAGCCGAAGTGACCGGTGTCGCCCATGGCCTTATCTAACTCTTTGAAGCCTAGTTTTTTGTAGAGCTTGCGTGCGTGATTCATGAAGCTCATGGTCTCCAGGTAGCACAGCTTATAGCCCATGTCTCTCGCTGTCTTAAGGCAAAGCTCTCCCATTTTTTGGCCGAGTCCTTTGCCTCGGGCCGCGTCTAAGAAATACATCTTTCTCAGTTCACAGACGCCGTCTTTGCCGCCGGCGAGAGGAGCGATGCCGGCGCCGCCGAGGATTTTGTTGTGGCGGGACAGAATGAAGTATCGATGGCCTGCAACGCTGTAACTTTCAGCCAGGGAATCGACTTCGGCATCTTGCATGGCGAAGCCCGGTCCATCACAACCGAAGCCTGTCATGACTTCGCGAATGATGGCCGCCATAGGGGGGTTATCGGCGGCTTGAATGGGGCGAAAGACAAATTCGTTGTCGGCATCACTCATGTTTGTTACCTATGATGGGTGTTCAATTGAATGTTTGATCGAGTCTTTATGGAAAGGAACAGGAAACATGGATATCAAGATACTTTATTGCACGTCATGAGGTTTCCAATCAAAGGCAGCGAGTCTCGCTGACACAATTAAAAAATCAATGAATTTCGACGTCGTTATTGAGCCTGGTAAGCCTGGGCAATTTGATGTGATTGTCGATGGTGAGGTCATCGCCACTAAAAGTCGCAAGCTCCTTCAGAAGCTTACTTTTACAGGATTTCCGAAGCATGAGGATGTTCTTGCGAAGCTGGAAGAGCTAAAAAAAGTGAAGAGTTAAGTCACCGGCTTGAGTCCCATGTCGGAGATCTATTCTTGGTGAATCCGCAAGCCGTCTTTTAGTTGACTACTAAAATTCGGCCCAAGATTGTCCCTAGCCCGCATCTCCCAGCAGTCAATCTGAGCGTCTTTCTCAATGCGAACGCCTCCAAGTGCATTCTGCCAGGCCTTGCAACGAGTGAGTTTACCGCGTCCGCCAAGCCCATGAATCGCCCAGCCACCGTTCTTTAGGATTTCGCAATCTCTCGCCTCAAGATATCCCTGATCTTGTATCAAGACACCATGGGTCTTTTGTTGCTCCAGGCGGCAGCCGTTCAATTTAACCTGGGCATTTCCCCTTATAGAGACTGCGATTGCATTGGAATGAAAGCGCCCGCCTTGCACATTGACTTTGGCTCGGCCAAGGGCGAGGAGGCCGCTGCGCTTTTGATTTGTCCAGTCGCAGCGGTCGGCGAAGACATGGCCGGATAACACTGCGAGGCCGATTGCTGAGCGTCCAACAAAGCGACAGTCCACTAACACTGAATTACTCTGAGATTTCTCAGGAAGCTCCAAGACGACGTTGCGTTGTCCATCACTGGCGAATTGACAACGAGTGAGAGTGACCGGTGACTTACTGAGTAGGGCGGGTCCTTGAGCTTTGTTGCTTAGCTCAAGGCCAATCAGTGTTAGCCGTCCTTTTCTCTGGAAGGAGAGGGTTGGGACATTGCTGTCAGAATGAATGCTGGCCAATCGGCGAGGGTCGGAGCATTCAATAATCAGCGCTTTGTTTAATAAGATTGGTCCCTTATAGAGGCCAGGAGCGAGGACAAGCCGTTCTCCTTCCCTCGCGGTTTCTAAGGCTTCGTCGAGAGATTGCACTCGTTGGTAGTCTTTGGGGAGTCGTTGAACGGGGCCGATGACGAAGTTTCGAGCGCGCCTGATAGAGAGGTGCTTTCGGGATGAGTTGCCGGCAGGGTCAGTGCAAACGACAGTGATGGTGTTGTCGCCAGTGATCAATGTCAGAGGTATTTCAAAGCGGAACTCATCGGCGTTCACGGTCTTCCCCGCGACGGTGAGGATACAGTTTCTCTCGCTGACGATGCCTTTGAGATTGAACTCTGAGTCGTAGACAACCTTGCTGACGGCCGCGAAGTTGAAGTCGGGTTGAGAGCGATCAACTTCCACCTCAATTGTCACTGGAGCGCTCTCCCGGCTTTTTGAATCTTTCGTGACAACCTGAAGGCGGTGTTTTCCTTCACTGAGCTGTAGTGGGAGCGCGATCTCTGGGCTATCGTTCGGGACCGGGAATTCCTTGAGGGTCTTATCTTTAGAGCTGAACACCGTAATGACTGTTGGGCGCCCTTTGACGACGCTTGTTTTGAGCGTGAATGATTTCGAGTTCGTTAGATATGACTGGTCTTTGAATGCTAACTCTGGTGGCGGCGTTGAATCGAGGAAGAGCGCGAGGGTCATGGCGAAGGCGGAAACTACGCCGAACACGAGCCCGACTTGCCGATAGGAGACGGTGTTTTTTGGCTTGACCATCCGCCGGGCTTTGAGGATTGACAGGACCTCTTTCATTGACGGGCGAGCACTGGAATCGCGGGTCAGGCAACGAGCGCAGAGCTCATCGAGCCACGGAGGGAGCTCGGGGACGATCTGTTTGGCCCGCAGCGGATCTTGCCCGTGAATGAGTTCAAAGAGGTCGAGGACATTGTTGACCGGGTAGGGAGGAGAGCCAGTCAGGCAGTAATAGAGAGTCGAGCCGAAACCCCAGACATCGGCCTTTTCGTCGATGCGGTCTTTCTTTCCGAGGATTTGTTCCGGTGCCATAAAGCGGGGGGTGCCGAGGGCTTGGCCTGTTCTTGTCAGGCTTTCGTAGTTCGAGAGATAGGCGGGGAGCTTGTCCGTTTTAATCTTGACCAAGCCAAAGTCGATGAGCACTGGAGTCTTTGTATCGCTCTCAATCATAATGTTCGCAGGCTTTAAGTCTCGATGAATGACTCCCCGAGCGTGAGCGTGAGCGAGAGCGTCGGCAATTTGGGTGAAGACGGGGAGCAGCCACTCCAATCGGGAGTCATGGCTTTGATCGAGTTCAATCTGAGCGATTTCAAGGTCGTGTCCTTCGATCCAATCCATGACGAGGAAATTCGGGTTGTCAGAGCTGTCGCCATCGCGACTGTCGACGTCGAGGTCGTGGATTCTCACGACGTTTTGGTGATTGAGGGAGGCGATGGCAAGCGCTTCTCGTCGGAAGCGCTTGATTCGAATAGAGTCTTTGTTGCGAAATTCCAGGACTTTGATCGCGACAATCTGGCCATTGTCTCGTCGCTGGGCTCGGTAAACCTTACCCGAGCCGCCTTGTCCAATCAGTGAAACGTTGTGATAGCGATGCAGAATCTCTGGGAAGACGGTCGCATCGGGTGTGGGGTGCTGTGACACGTCCTATCCGTTTCGACAAATTTCCGGAAAAACCATCATTGAAAACTCCAAATTCAGCATACCCCGGAGAATCGAATTCGCGAGGTCTTTCTAATAATTCTAACCGTATAAAGAGGGGAAGTCACCACCAGCAAAGGCAGCAAAGGAATATGTCTTGAGGAATGGTGAGACTGTGTTGCTATTCACTCATCACGTCAAAGAGATACAAAGTCTCACTTTTGGATCTTCCGTGAATGTGTCAATTGCAGGTTTTAACGATTGGCGAGCAGCGACAATCGAATTGTCTCAGCGCAGATTCTCAAGCAGCAAAAAGACGAGAATATCAACTTAGCGATTTTAGAAATCGAGCGATATTTTCGATGGCTTCAGACGCCCCCACAGGCAGTGATATCTGTCCTGGAGGGACATTCGACTCCCTTGGATTGATTCGTATCAAATGGCCGATTTTGTTTTGGCAGGTGAAGCGGACCGTTGGGATCGCTTTCCCAGCACCGCATTCAATCGTGACCAATTTATGATCAGCGACCTTCTCATTGAACAACTCTAAATTGTCGGCCTGAGCATAGCTCCGAACATGGCTCCAAGCTGGATCGCCAAACATGAGAATATTCGGCCGCGCCAGACGATTGCAATGCTTGCAGTGAGGAAGTTCCCCGGTTGCCTTAAAGGTCTTTTCGTCGACCTCAACGTCAATGCCTTCCGCGCTCCAAATATCGCCTATACAGTCCGCGACGCACTGCAAGTGATGGATGGAACCATGGCATTCCTCGATAAGCGCGCTGTCAAAGCCCGCTCTTTGGAATTGACCATCCACGTTGCTGGTGAAGACGAAGTAGCCAAGCTTCTTTGCTTTACCCCAGTTCAAGAGCGTCTCAAAGCCTTTGTGGGGTTTCGTCTTCCTGTAGAGATTCAGGCGATGGCCGTAGAAACCCCAGGCTTGCGCTGGGTCTGTTTGGAACCAACGAGGATTGGCCATATCTGTAAAGGAGAAGCCCCGCTTTTTAAAGGGCGGATAAGCTTTCCAGAAGCCTTCGTCGCCGCGAAAATCGGGCAGACCAGAATCAACGCCCATGCCCGCGCCCGCACCAATAAACAACGCGTCAGCATCGCGAATCCAGCGTGCGGCCTTTTTGTATTCGTCGGTTAAATCGGTCATAGGTTAATCCTGGGCTGTATGCGTAGAGGCTGAGGGCTCAGAACTTATTCTAACCCTTCAATGACGACGGCGTCTTCACCCGTACGGAGCTTGGTCTCTCCGATTTGAAAGACGGTCTCGCCGTTCTCTTCCAAAATTTTGATAGCCGCGTCCACCGACTCCGGAGTCACCGCCACCACCATTCCAAGGCCACCATTAAATGTTGCGTAGACTTCCTTGCGGCTCATAGACGCGGCCTCCCGGACAGACTCAATGATGGGTGGCCAATCCCAGCTTCCATCCTTAAGAACAACCTGCACGTCCTTTGGGAGGATACGCGGGACATTCTCATAAATGCCTCCTCCAGTAATATTAGCGACTCCT
>JARGOJ010000518.1 GCA_029210225.1 Planctomycetota bacterium | reverse complement strand
TTCCCAGGAGTCAACTCGTCCCATTTTTTCCATAGTTCAACCAATGAGTTAGGAACCTTTTCGCTTGCAGTTCCGGATGGTCAAGGCTGGCTTCTCGTCATGGCCCCTGGTTATGCCTCTCGAATTCAGGAACTTAGGGGGCGAGGGCCTAAACAGTTGATTCTCAACGTCGAAGAGAGACTGACTGGCACGGCGAGAAACGAAGAAGGCATCGGGGTCGCAAAGGTTCTTGTCAATGCCTACGCGAAGGGAACAATCAATCGTTTCCAAAGCGGCCGGCAGGTCTTGCGTGGACGTGAGGGGCTGAAATACGGAATGAAGACCCCAACGATGATCGTTTCAGGGAACAAGCTCGCTCCAATGCCCCTGGCATCGACGATCACAGATCGCTTCGGGCGGTATTCGTTGGCTGGCTTGGACTCCGGTGAATATGACGTGGTCGTTAATCCGCTTTGGTCCTATCTCGACAAGAAGAGTGAGTGGTCCCTTCTTCACTATAAAGCAGTCCCGACAGGGTCGGAGTTGGACTTTGAATTGAAATCGATAGCCCTGGCAACAGCGCGATTGAAGGCTATCGACGCCCAGACGAGAGAGGTCATGATCGGCTGCAAGATTCGTCTGTTTAATGAGGCAGGCCCCATGAATCATTTCTCCGATCCATGGAAGGACTTCGACCCAGCAATTCTCCAATTCTCACCAACGGACAAACTCACCTTTCAGTTATCCAAACCTGGATATGCCCGAACACAACTGTCCTTCTCGGCGCTCCCAAACAGCTCTCTTAACTTGGGGGCTGTCTATTTGAATCCGGTCGTTGGGGCGCTCAACTTGGAGGTCAAAACTCAGTTGGATGCTTGGGAGAAAATCGAATTCTTCATTCATGAAAAGGAGAGTGATTTGTGGTCGTGGCAAGAGAATAAACTCACGCAAGAAATCGAACGCATTGAATTTCCAGACCTGACTCCTGGGGCGATTGAAATTAAGCCGTTTCTTAGAGGAGGCGAGTGGCCAAACGAGAGCTTTATGAAACTGGAAACGATTGAGAGCGAGATTGGGCGCGACATGCTGACCATTGAGAAGCTTGACCTGCGCGGCTCGCAATTTAAGTTCAGAAAGCAGCCCTGAACTTAGCAAAGTCGCGCTTACAATTTTCTTACCGAAACCCCACCTCACACTTTGCGTTCTTAACCGTATGCCGCGGCGATCTTCTTCAAGCTTGCCCTTAACAAACAACCTATAGCGTTGACCGCTTCGACTGTGAAGACGAAGGTCCATCGCTGCGCACAGGAGTATGAAATGAACAGTGAGAAACTGTCCTTGGCGGTGTTGTGTCTACTCGGAATCTCTTATCCCTTCTCGGCCTTCGCCGGTCCAACAAAGAGAGATTATTGGCCCACCAAAGCCTGGAAGAGCAGCAAACCTGAAGGTCAGGGGATGGACTCGGCTAAGTTAAAAAGAGTGAGCGCATTTCTAAAAGCCGATCAAGCGACGAAGGGAGTGGTGATTGTCAGAGGCGGCTACATCGTCGGGGAATACTATTTTCGTGGTTTCAAAGCGACTGACAGTCATCGCTCGGCGTCCGTTGCCAAGAGTTTTACCAGCGCCGTGATTGGCAAAGCTATCGCCAATGGTGACATAAAGAGCGCCCAGCAGAAAGTGGCCGAAATCTATCCTCCTGCCAAGGATTTCAAAGGCCTCACCATTGAACATCTCCTCACTATGTCCTCAGGATTCGCCTGGAGAACAAAGCGAGATAAGACTGATATTCTCTTAGCAGAAAGCTATGAGAGTTACATTAAGACAAAGCACCTGAGCCACCGTCCGGGGCGGAAGTTTATATACAAGCCCGCCGATCCAATGTTGCTCTCCCTTACCCTAAAACATGTCACTGGAAAGTCCTTGCGAGACTATGGAGAGGAGCATTTGTTTAAGCCCATTGGAATCAACACGATGACTTGGCGGTCCGATTCTAAGAATGTGACCCACGGAGCCGGGGGAGTGACGATGAGCCCCAGGAATTATGCTCGCTTTGGCTATCTCTACCTCAATAAGGGGCATTGGGACGGCAAGCAATTGTTGCCGGAACAATGGGTCAAGCGCTCCACGACATATCAAACTCCCGATAAGAAGAGCTATGCATATCTATGGTGGCATCGCCGTCCGAAGGCTCCTATCCCAGCAGATATGTATTCTGCGAGAGGGAGCGGCGGACAGAGAATCATCGTCGTCCCAAGCTTAGATTTAGTCGTTATTCGCGTGGGAGATGACCTAAAGAGGAAAGTCGCCTGGGACCGCCAATTTATGAAGCTCATTGTTGAGTCTGTCCTTCCTGAAAAGGGCTCAGAAGCTGATTCGACGTCCGAAGCGAAGAAGCTCTATTCGCTTCCAAGAATACATTTCTCTATCTATTGAGTGGATAAATGGCGCTGTGCGCTGTTCTAGAGAGTGACGAGGCGCTGGAATACCATGGTTGTTCCAGCGTCTTACCTTGTACAGGCTAAATTTAATGGCGCTACTTTGTCTCTCTTTGAGAAGGGCCTGCCATTCATAAGATAATGGCTCGATGACCGTTGCGAGGTTGACATGGATAACTAAAGAAAGACGCCACCATAGTTTAGTCGCGTCCTTTCCAAGGTCAGTGATGTTCGTGATTCTCAATTCACTTCTTGTATTTACCGCGCTGCTTTTTCATCTGGTAGGCCTGGGTCAGCATCATTTTTCGGGCAAAGGGGTCGTAGTTGTTCTGTTGAACAAATTGATCCCGCATCTCTTCGCACTCCTTCGCTTCGCCAGTCAAGAATGAAACGTCTTCCGAGGACAGGTTCGGGGCCGCTGCGAGGGCTTCTTTGACTTTGCTCGACCCCGTCGTCAATACATTCTGGGCATCCACAAAGTTTCCTTTGTCCGCGAAGGCCGTGGCTTGTTCTCTCGCGAGCGCCAGCTGCATTGTGAGGACCTCTCTCAGGACTTCCTCGTTGGGACCTCGGACTTTGGTCTCGGCGCTATCAAAAGTGACAGCGAGAGCTTGCTCAACGCGTTTCTCGCTAGCCTCGAATATGGATTGATAGCGAAGACCGATTTGCGCGACGGGTTTATACCCGCTTCCATAGCCTTTGGGGATCGATAAACTGAAAATGAGCAAGCGGGTGTCGTTCGCATAAAGATCCCCGACTTTCCAGCTCACTTCACCAGCGCTCTGTTGCCCGGGGAACCTCGATAGATTCTGTGCGACGGTCACCCCTGCCTCACATTTTACGACGACTTCTAAATTTTGACCGATGATCGACGCAAGCTCACCAAGCTCTTCGAGGAAGACTTTTGGAGCGTGTTCAGGGCTTTCAATAAAGTAGAAGTTACCCCCCGATTCGTCGGCGACTTTGGTGAGGAGATCTTCATTGAAGTCGTTCCCAAAGCCAAGAGTGGTCGTGCGGATACCTTTTCGGAGGTAATTGCGACCAATTTCTACCAAGGCGCTGGTTGCTGTAACACCCTCATTGGCAAGGCCGTCGGTGAGAAGCAAGACGCGTTGTAAGTTCTCTTCTGATTGACTTTTGAGAACTTGGGTGAGCCCGGTCAACCAACCAGCAGAGAGGTTCGTCATACCCCGAGGCGTCGCTTTTTTAAGGGCTTCTTTGAGGACGTCTTTTTGGGAGCCAGAGACTGGCGGGCTGAGGACGTCAACCTCGCTGTCGTAGCAGACCAGGGATATTCGGTCGTCGATTTGAAGTCGTTCAATCAGGTGCTGGGCGGCTTTTTTGGTGTACTCCATTTTCTGACCGCTCATGGACCCGCTTCGGTCAATGACGAGAGAGACATTGAGTGGCTTGCGATCTAGCTTCTCCTTGAGCGCCTCGGTCTTTAGCTTCAGCACAAAGTGGACGGTGTTTTCTTTGTCTGGAGAGAGGAAGTCATATTCGTTGAGGGGAGTGAACTCGAGCATGGTGCCTCCTGGGCAGGACGAATCTATTGATTGGAAAGAGGAAGGAAGGGAAATATGTATAAAAAGAGCCCGGCGTAGAATCTTCCAAGGCGAGCTAAGTTCTTTTTTCGTTTAGAATGCCGTGGCTGAGCCAAGTGTTGAGAAAAGTTGAAAAATGAAAAAGATGGAGTCGGAGCAGAATTTTCCAGGGCGAGGGAGATCGCGCTCTCGAAATCGCTGTAAACAATGTGCTCTATCGATTCATCTTTGTCTCTGCAATCAATTCGAGCTGCGGACAATTCGAACGAAGATTGTCCTGTTAACGCACCAGAAAGAACTCTGGAAAACGACTAACTCTGGTCGTTTACTGCAATTGATCCTTAACGATGTCGATTTGCGAGTTCGAGGAAAGCGAGGTCATGCTCTTGATTTGGCTGATCTCGTGGACCATCACGGTCCAAAATTGATCCTCTACCCGAGCACGGATTCAGTCCCATTAACGCCAGATCTTATCGGCTCCGAAGAGTCTGCACTCCTCGTGGTGCCAGACGGTACATGGCGCCAGGCGCGTAAAGTCGTGAGTAGAGTGGGAGCTTTGGCCGATTTTCAGAGAGTGCATTTAAAGTCTGGAGCTCCGTCTCGCTATCGATTGAGAAAGTCAGAGGATCCAAGTCGGCTTTGTACCTATGAAGCGGTCGCGAGAGCCCTTGGGGTGCTTGAAAGTGTTGAGCTTCAGAGAGAGATGGAGTCACTCTTGGATTTGATGGTCGAGCGCTTTTTGTGGACCCGAGGTCGATTGAGAGCGAAGGACGTCCAAGGCGGAATCCCTAAGGCCGCGCTGGAAGAGCATCGGCGAAAATCTATGAGAGGACAGAAAGAGGAGAGCGATCGCGCTAGTTTTTAGATTTTTAGAAGGAAGCGCGTTCATAGCCTCAAAAAAGACAATTCAGTATTGCTGAGTCGCCAGAAAAGAAAAACCATGAGAAAGAGATGATCCGATTGATTGTGGAATGGACTGCGTCGGAGAGCGTTTCGTTCCAATGGGTGAAGCGAGGAGAGCGAGTGAACTAGTATGGTTAAAAATATCAATTTTTTGGAGAAGGAAGCACACTCATAGCCTCAGGGATAAAGACTTGGAGTTGCGTAGTTGCTGTCAGGTAAAAAAGAATTCGTAGTGAATGGGGAGGAGATTGAATGCGCTAGATAAATGACCGGCGTCTTCCCACTAGACCACAGCTGTCCGAGGACCGCTGGCAGGAATCGAACCTGCTTCTCCGGTTTGGAGTTTTTTTTAGAAGGAAGCGCATTCATAGCCTCTGGAATTAAGACTCAATAGATTGGTGTGACTGTCAAATTCAGTGTACAAAAAAGAACAGTCAGGACAATTCGTGGAATTGTTCCGACTGTTCTTTTATGGAATAAGGAGGAGATTGATCGCGCTAGAAAAAACCGGCGCCTTACCAATTAGGCCACGATCACCCGAGGATGACCGGCAGGACTCGAACCTGCAATCTCCGGTGCCAAGATTAGAAGGAAGCGCGTTCATAGCCTCCAATGTTCATACTAGCTCATTGAGCAAGAATTGACAGGACAAATTCCATCTTAAAGATAGTCCGCGAGGATCTCTTCGAGATGGAAGGGAGTGATGCCGTCTTGCTCAGAGAAGACTGTTTCGGCCTCTTCTTTCGTCTCGACAAGGGTTCCCCGAGCGCGAGCGTGGAGTTCAAAGAGCGTTCCCAGGTCAGGCTTGATCAGGGTGGAAATGGCCTTACCCATGTGAACGAGGCCCCGCTTGTTGCTCTCTAAATTGATCGCGTAATTCGGGTGCGATTTCAAAGCAATATCGGTCCAAATGATCTTTCGCTCTGCGAGATCTAAGATCACAGGAATACAGACTTTCGTCTCCGCGCTGAGGTCAATCTTATCAACGACCGTCGCTGGCTCAAAGATCTCTCCGGAACCGGGCTTTTGACGCATCATCCAGCCTGCGAAGCACTCTGGCATATTGACGAAGAACTGACCAGTAAATGACAGGACTGACATGACAATGTACCGTCCGCCGTGTTTCAACACTGATGGGATGTCGAGGTCGATGAATTCACAGGCACCATTCGGAGCCGAAGTAATATCGCCGCTGTGAACAGCCTTATACTTCGAGGACTTCAAGTTGGTGTAGGAGATGTGCTCTTTATAGTTCCAGTCCTTGTCATACATAATTGAAGAGAGATCGATGTCTACCCGTCCCGTCTTCTTTCCATCGACGGCTCCTTCTTTCCACCAAAGAAAGAATCGAATGGTGTCGCCGTCAGGCAGGTCCAATTTTGAACCACGAACAATGGTACGAAGGGACTTGGACGCTGAGCGCTGAGAAAATGGAATGAGATAATTGCTCAACTTTGGGTCGAGATAGGTCTTACCTAGGGTCTCTCTTTCTTTAAAGCGCTCAATGAGTGTCTCCTCGCAAATGCGCACAACGTGTCCACAAACTTCGCTGTCAATCTTTGGAAGTTCATTTTGGATGCTCACAACCTTCGCCAAGCGTCCCTTAGGGAAGAAGGCGCGAACCTCTTTCTCGGAGTTGCGTGCGCGGAAGTGTGCAATGACCTGCAATAAAACTGGCGTCGAAACCTTATCGGCGACTGCGGCGA
>JARGOJ010000517.1 GCA_029210225.1 Planctomycetota bacterium | reverse complement strand
CATCCAGGTGCCATGAGGCATCGAGGCTATTGCTGTAGAGCAGAAAAGTGACGAGGACAATCGCGACGATCGCGGCGAAGAGATAGGCCAAATAGAAAGAGAGAGAAGTCTTGATAACGGACTTCTCTCTCTCTAATTCATTCATCGCTCTTCAAAGACCTTATAGCCAGGAATCGGCGAGATCCAAAGACCTGTCTAAGCGCTCAAAGGCATCGTCGAGCTCCTCAGCAGTCACGACTAATGGGGGTGACAAGAAGATCCAGTTCCAGCGCACAAAGGTAAAGACGCCGTTCTTGTAAAGCTCGCCAGCGAGTTCTTTCGAGCGCTTCCCTTCGTCGCCCTGGGCATTCCAGGGAATCAATTCTTTGCGTGTCTCGCGGTCGCTGACCATTTCAATCACGCCAAAGAGTCCGAGACCACGAACATCACCAATACAAGGATGCTTCTCTTTTAACTTTTGAAGATGACCCATGAAGCGCGCTTCAAGGCCCTGGACATGGCCGAGGATGTTGTTCTTCTCATAGAACTCAATGGTCGCGACACCAGCGGCGCAGCTCATAGGATGACCGCTGTAGGTCAATCCGAGAGGAAGCACTCGGTCGTTCAATGTTTTCGCGTGTCTCTCAGCGACGACCATGGCTCCCAGAGGGAGATAGCCCGAGGTTAAACCCTTAGCCATGACCATGATGTCTGGCTCGACTTCCCAATGCTCGACGCCAAACCACTTGCCCGTTCGGCAGAAGCCAGTCATGACTTCGTCGACAATGAGCATGATGCCGTATTTATCACAGATCTCACGCATGCGGCGGCCATATTCGGGAGGAGGAATAATGATGCCGTTGGTTCCCGTAATGGGCTCCATGAGGATCGCCGCGACGTTCTCCGGCCCCTCATATCTAATGACCTCCTCGACATGATCCGCGCAGTGGGTTTCACATTCTGGGTAGGTCAATTTGAAGGGGCAACGGTAACAATGAGGATCCAGGACATGAACGACGCCAGGGATCGGGCCTTGATTGATATTGTGACGGGGGTCGCCGCTCAGGCTCATGGCGCCGTATGTGGCTCCATGATAAGAACGATAGCGAGTGACGACTTTTGAGCGGCCGGTCAGGAGCTTGGCGGTCTTGACGGCGTTTTCAACGGCATCGGCGCCGCCATTTGTAAAGAGCACCTTCGAGAGGGAGCCTGGAGTGACTCGGGCGATGGCCTCGGCGCATTTGGATCGGGCTTCGTTGGCGAAGCCGGGAGCGACATAGGTCACCTTATCCATTTGGGCTTTGATGCCGTCAAGGATGTCCTTTTGCCCATGGCCAGCGTGGACACAGAGCAGCTGGGCGGACAGGTCAAAGATCTTGTTTCCATCTCCGTCGTAGAGATAGCACCCTTCGGCGCGGTTGATCTCTTTGGGGACGAGGGCGTTTTGCTTGGCCCAGGAGTGGAAGACATGCTTACGATCTAGGTCTAAAGTCGACATATTCTAAAACTCTCTCCATAATTCATCGATCCGTCTTGGAATGAAGCGCCAATCATATCTCTGACTCGCTATTTTTTCACCGAATACAAACAGGTATTTCTAGAAAGAAGTATCACCCCCATACGACGCGATTGAATTCTTAAGGCAAAGGTCGTACTTTGAGCTATGTTCAAAGCAGCGCTGTGGCGCAAAAAAAGCACTGAAGGAAACCGAGAGAAATGACAGAAGACACCGTCCCCGGCCGCCTATTTGGCCAGGCTCGCCGCATTCCTCAGCGTCCGGCCTATCACGAAAAAGTGAACGGCCAATGGAAGGCGACATCCTGGGCCGAATATGGGGTGCAGGTACGGAAGGCTGGGAAAGCTTTGATCGCCCTCGGAGTTGAAAAAGGAAGCTCTGTCGCGATCCTCGGGTCGAACCGTCCCGAGTGGGTCATTATGGCTCAGGGGGCGATGGCCATCGGGGCCGTTCCCGCAGGTATCTATATCTCCAGTCCTCCAGAGGAGATTGCCTTTAAGATCAATCACGCCGAGGCGTCGATCATCCTGGTCGAGAGCGCGGAGCAACTTGAGCGGGTCAAGAAGGCCCAGGCCGAGGCTCCGAATCTCAAGCATCTTGTTCTTTTTCGCGGCAGCGTATCCTCGGAAGACAGCCTTAGCTGGGACGACTTCTTAAAGAAAGGGGATGAGGTTAAGGACGTCGCTTTTGATCAGCGGCTCGCGTCGTTAAAAGGCGAAGATCTCGCGACGCTTATCTATACCTCGGGGACGACAGGGAACCCCAAAGCGGTGATGTTGTCTCACCGGAACATCTCGTGGACGTCCTCTATTGCGCCGCAAATCACGCCTTTAGATGAAAACGACGCCTGCATTTCCTATCTGCCCCTGTCCCATATCGCCGAGCAAATGTTCAGCCTGCATTGTCCGGCCACTGTGGGGGCTCAGGTTTACTTCGCGGAATCTCGGGAGAAGCTGCTTGAGAATATGAAGGAGATTCAGCCGACGCTCTTCTTTGGTGTTCCGAGGGTTTGGGAGAAGATGCACAGCAAGCTGGCTGCGGGTTTGGGGCAGGCGACAGGTATCAAGGGAGCTTTGGTGAAGTGGGCCCGAGGAGTCGCGGGGCAGATGCACGCTTTAAGCTTTGAAGGTCGGGAGGCAGGGCCTTGGTTGGCTTGGCAGTATCGCTTCGCGAATAAGCTCTTCACAAAAATCAAGACGAAGCGCTTGGGCCTGGGGCGGTCACGCTATCTGATTTCGGGAGCTGCGCCCTTGGGCAAGGACGTTCTAGAGTTCTTCGCGACCTTGGACATGCCTATTTTAGAGGTTTACGGTCAGTCGGAGGACACCGGGCCGACGAGCTTTAATCGTCCTGGAAAGACTCGCTTCGGCACGGTTGGGCCTCCTATTCCTGGGGTTGAGGTGAAGATCGCCGAGGACGGAGAGATCTTGGTCAAGGGCCAGAACGTGTTCATGGGATACTACAAGAACCCAGAGGCGACGGCGGAGACTTTGAAGGACGGCTGGCTATACTCGGGGGATCTGGGGCACCTCGACGAGGATGGTTTTCTTCATATTACTGGGCGCAAGAAGGACATTATCATCAACGCAGCGGGTAAGAACATTGCTCCCAAAGACATAGAAGCAGGGCTTAAGAGCCACTTTCTTGTCAATGAAGCGGTTTTGGTCGGAGATCGTCAGCCATACTGCGTTGCCTTGCTCACTCTCGATGAAGAAGCGGCGGTGGAGTATGCGGCGGAGCATCATTTGAAGGTTGAAGATTTACCAAAGAATGACGCTTTGATCGCGAATATTCAGGAGACTGTGGATGAGGTCAACTCGAAGAATGCTAGAGTGGCAGGGGTAAAGAAGTTTCGGATCCTTGAGCGCCCTTTCTCTGTGGAAACCGGAGAGCTGACACCGACTTTGAAAGTCAAAAGAAATGTTGTCCAAAAGAGCTTCGAATCCGTTATTAATGAACTGTATGCCAGTGGAAAAGCTCCCCCGGGCAATGGCTAAGGAGTAGGAATGGGCTTTGAGGAAATTGCAGCGCTTTTAGGGAACGGCTCTGACCTGGTGCGCCAGCGTTTGAGCGAAGAAATCCGCCGTTTGGAAGAGCGCGGCTTGATCGAATCAAAGGAAGCGGACGTTCTTAAAGATCGGTTCATACAAGAAGTCGATAAGCAGGCGCGGCGTAGCTTTAAGACGGCGAAGAACATGGGCACGGGGGTTGGGTCTATTGTTCGCGAATTGCTCGATCTTCCCAGCAGATCAGAGCTACAAAAAATCGTCGACATGATGGACAGCCATCTTCGGGATGCAGCCCGTCCTCAGGCTTCCTACGACGTCCCCATTCACAACCCTGGAACCCTCGCCAAGCCCAGCGCGCCCCTTGAGATCCTCCCAGGGATTCATACTTGGTCGATTTATAACGACGAAAAAGGACTCTTCTTTAATAGCTATTGTGTGGAGACGAAGAATGGTCCCGCGATCATTGACCCCGTCGATCCTGGCAACGACAAAGACCGCAACGCTATTCTTGACCTCGGTGAGATTAAGACAATCATTATCACCAATCGCAATCATGTCCGCGCTGCGTCCTGGCTTGCCAAAGCGACCAAAGCCTCTGTTTTCATGCATGTGAACGAAGAGCCAGCCACAGAAATAACAGTTGATGAACGGGTGAAAGACGGCGATCTTATTCTCGATGAATTACGAGTGATCGAATTACCGGGCAAGTCTCCCGGAGAGATCGCGCTGATTCGAGAAGAGGATGGCGGGCAGTTATTTATTGGCGATGCCCTTATTGGACGCCCCGCCGGGTCTTTGTCATTGCTCCCCGATGCGAAGCTTGACGACCCTCTACGCTTAAAACGCAGCGTGAGAAACCTCATTGACGAACAGTTTGATGCCTTACTTTTAGCCGACGGAGCCTCTGTGCTTTCGGACGCCGCTTTATTAACCCACGCCTTTTTAAGAATGCTTTAAGAACTGGGGATTTTGCCGAACATGGCGAAACTCAGACCCGATGAAAAAATACTTGCGCGAGCCTTGCTCGCCTCCGGACACGTCGACCGCGAGTCGATGCAGGCCGCTCTTGGCCGTTTAAAAGTCAAAAGAAGGCAAGGATCACCGGTCACTTTGCAAGATCTCCTCGTCAAACGAGGCCTCGCAGAGATTGAAGACATTGAAGAGGTGCTCGGGGGCTCTCGAAAAGGCTCGGGTAGCGGAGACACTTGGAGAGCTTACACCGCCGCAGATTCAGTGAGCTTTGTCGATTCTCTCGAAAGGCGTCGCAAAAAGAAGAAGAAGCTCGCGCCCCCCGTCGCAAAAACTCCCCCTGAGCTCGACGAGACCATGCCGTTAAATATGAGGGCCGTCACTCCTCCGGCGAAGGGCGCGTTCGGAAAACAATCCCTGCTCGCCGCCGGTTTTGCTTTAGAAGAGACCGGGACTGGAACTCACGACGGTAGCCAAACGATCGGCGAAATTGACCAAACCCTCACCATGAACACCCACGAGGCCGCCGAAGCCGCGCTCCAACACATTAAGGCGCGAGCCGCAGTGGAGAAAGCACGGAGCGAATCGAGGCTGCGTGAGCGTCGGGACACGAAACAAAATCAAATACGGGTCCTCCTGGGAGCGGCCGTCGGTGTCGCGGTCCTTATTGTTCTGGCTCTTGTCTTTCTCCGTGGTGGGGGAGCAACGGTCGATCCCGATCTGGGTAAAGACCTTGGGTCGATTGATCAAGGCAAAGAGCCCAAGAAATCCAATCAGATACAACAGCTCTTCGACAAAGCCAGCGCCTTAGAAACAGGCGAGAAATATGGCGATGCCGTCTCGATATGGGAGCAACTGAAGAGTCAATTTGACGATCAATTAACAAAAGAGCAAAAGGAAAAGGCGAAGAGCTCCCTCATTCGTGTCTCTCAATTGGAAGTCTTTCAACGCGAATTGGATGCCGCCCATAAGAATGCCGAAGCCTTCCGGAGCGATAAGAAATACAGGGATGCCATTGAAACCCTGTCTGGGGTCCTCGACCGATATGTTCAGTTCAAAACACTGCCAATGAGCGTTCGCGCTAGAGATTGGCTCGTACAAGTCTTCGACGAATCCAACGCCCAAAGCAATGGCGGCACCAAAATCCCGAGGCCCTCTCCCTTCCGCGATGGCGAAAAGCCCAAACCCATCAAGCAACCGGTCGAAGTGAAGCCCCTCGTCTTGCCTGCAGAGCCAAGTCAGCGAAAGGAGAAGTTCCAAAAGCTCGCCCGCCTCGGCCAGGAAAAAGTCAATTCACTTCGCGCCGATATTGATTCTCAAAAACAAAGCCGAGATGCCCAAGTGCAGTTAGAGGCAAAGCGAGCCATTGAGGCGACCAAAAAGCGTCCGCTAAAGATTGAAATATCCAAGAACTACACTCTCAATGGCGCCGTCATCAAACGCTATGACAGCCGTGGCTTCACCCTCGACGCCGGAGGCAGTGAGATCTCTTTTCTCTGGTCCGCCGCCGACCTCTTCCTCGCCTATCGTATTCGCAAGCTCGGCGCTCAAAACGACCCTCGCTCCTTGCTCGATCTCGGGCGCTTCTGCGTCGAACAGCAATTATTTGACGAAGCGCGACAAGTTTACAGTAAGGTGCTCAGAGCTAAACCTGGATGGGCGAGCCAGATTCCCGATGTTGAAGCTTTAGAGCGCCAAACCCGACTCTTTCAAGGCCACTTTCAACCTCTCGGAGGCGGCCTCATTGAATTGGAATACGACTTTCGCAGTAAGAGCCAATTGAGAGACTTTGACCGCAGCACAAAGGCTGAAATTAAATCGGGGCGCCTGGAATTGAGAGGCGACAAGATCTTCCCCATTGTTCTGAAAAATCTCATCTTTGAAGATCGCGTTACCGTCTCTATGTCTCCTCGTTCAGCCAGCCGAAAAGCACTCATTGCCTGCGGATTTGTTGAGGCGACCGGGAGCAATCGACGGGGTATTCTGCTGGCCTATCAACCTCAGGTGCAGGGCTTGGCTCTGTTGAGTTGGCGCAATGGCGGGACCAAGCCCCTCAAGAAACCAACCCGCCTGTCACGCATTCCCAAACGCCTCGATTTTGAATGGCGAGACGG
>JARGOJ010000516.1 GCA_029210225.1 Planctomycetota bacterium | reverse complement strand
CGGCCTCGGGAAAATTGCCGCCGAGTTCGACGAAGCGGAGGATAAATTTGAAGGGCTCTTCGGACCAGAGTATGAAGGCCGACGGGGTATAAGCGCACGGGAGATGCTCACGCTCATCAATGACGCTGCGCTGCTGAAGGACTATCGATGTTTATCAGGTCTGTCCGTGTTGCGAGCCATTGACGACTTCATCAAAGACAAGAGCTTATACGACTTTCTTCGTTTAGATATTCAGAAGACCTATGGTGACATCCGGGTCCTCACGGAATTGGTTGAAAAGGAATACTTCCGCTGGGTCTCTGAAGACGTGCGCGATAGCACTGCTCTGATCTCCGATTCAGAATATGAGCGCCTCTTCAACGATTATTTCATTCATGTGAAGGCTTGGAAAAATAGTGAAAAAATCGCCAATCCTCGGACCGGAGAATTAGAAAGTCCGAGCGAGAAAATAATGGACGAAGTCGAGTCGGTTCTGGACGTCGGTGAAAACAAAGATGAATACCGCAGCGGGCTGATTATGAGGATCGCGAGCTGGGCTTTGGAAAATAGAGGAGAGAAAATTCGATATCGAGAGATATTCGGTGACCTCTTCGCGAGCCTAAAAAAGTCCTATTACGACAGTCAAGCGAGCACCATCGCGAGCATTCAGCACAATATATTGAAATACGGAACTGATGAATGGCTTCACCTGCAACCCAAAGAACAAGCCGCTGTCCAGCAGAGCTTGGAGATCTTACGGGATCGATTTGGTTACAGTGAGCTCTGCGCAAAAGAAATAGTCAGTTACATTATTAACCGACAATCTTAAAATGGCAGTCAGTCTCTCCTTGCCGCGAAAGACCAATCATAGAGGATATACGTGTCGAATAATGACGAGCCTCCGCGCAGACGCCCTGGCCCCCCAGGTCCTCCGCGACGGCCTCCTGGCAATCCTGTCCCAAGACGAAATGGCCCCGGCCAACCAGGCCCTCCTCGGCGAGGCCCACCCCGTCCCACAAATAAAAGACCCAGACCCCAAGCAGCAGGTCAGCCAAACGCACAGCCTCGCAGAAATCCAAACGCGGCTCCAGGCTCTTCTAACCGACCAAAGCGTCCGCCACCGCCCCGTCGGCCTTCGGCGGGAGGACCGCCTATTCAGCCGCTGCGACCCAATCGCAGACCGCTGTCCTCCATGGACGACAAAACAATCGCGCTCCCAAGTCAATTCGACAAAGCTCGCTCTGGGGCGGCTCCCCCAAGCCATGTACAGACTATGAACGAAGCGCCGTCTAGCGCTGGAAATGCTAATTCTGAAGCTCTGTCTGATCTACGAACAATCAATGAGCCCAGCAACTTTGTCACTCCTCATGACGCGACTCTGATGGAAGAGTCTGTCCACGAGGCAAAGTCAGCGCAACGGTCGACCGGTCGAAGCGCGGCCGTTGAGTTTGCAGAAGGAGATATGCTTGGCAAATATCGGATTGAAGGAGAGCTTGGTCGTGGGGCGATGGGCGTTGTTTTATTGGGGTGCCAAGCGGATATCAATCGTAAGGCTGCGATCAAAGTGCTTCCTCGCTCCGTTGACGCCGATGCAGTGGCTCGCTTTCGCCGTGAAGCAGAAGCAGTGGCTCGCCTGAGTCACCCGAACATCATTCAGATTTACGATTATGACGTCGACCGAGGCGTCCATTTCTATGCGATGGAATACATTAAGGGGCAAGACCTCGCGGACCTTATCTATAAAGAGAGGGCTTCCTATCAAAAGGGCGCACAAATCATCGCGGAGTGCGCTAGGGCGTTGCACTATGCTCACGGTATGGGCGTGCTTCATCGGGATATCAAACCCGCCAACATCCTGATTGGAGACGATCAAAAGGCTCGGCTGACCGACTTTGGCCTGGCGCGGGTGGAAGGCAACGTGTCTTTGACAATGGAAGGCACGATTTTAGGAACCCCAATGTACATGTCTCCAGAGCAAGCATCTGGGGAAGGCCGACTGACACGTCAAGCTGATATCTACTCTCTCGGAGCGACACTCTACGAACTCGCAGCCGGCGCTCCTCCCTACAAAGGGCGGGATGCTCAGACGATTGTTCTCATGGTTATTCAAAAGCCGCCCAAGAGCCCGTTGACTGTCGACCCCCACATGCCGCCCGCCCTCGCCGCCATCATTTCCCGGGCGATGGCTCGGGTTCCCAGCGACCGATACGCATCGGGAAAAGAGTTGGCCGAAGATCTCGAAGGATTCATTCAGGGCAAGAATCTCTCCCTCAAAGCGAACGCCGCATGGGCCAGCACAAAAGACCGAAACAGCGTCATCGGCTTAGTGATTATGGGGGTCGTTCTTGTCTTTTTGACCGCTGGACTGGCAGTGAAGATCTTTCAATTCTCCGACCGCAAACCGGGATTGACTCTCGCTGAGCAAAGGCAACTCGCTAAAGACGTCATCATTGGTGATCCCACGGCAGCAACTCCCGAGTTCGACGAGCTGCTTCGGGACAAGATTGAATTGACTGAAGAGGCTGAAACCAAGGCCAAGTCGATGAGCGCTGAGAGAGCGCGTCTCGCCCGCCAAAGTCTCGAAGAACGCAGTAGTCAAGACCTTCTCCCTGCCACAAAAGATCGCGCTGAAAAGCTCGCGAAGGATGCCACTGCTAAGTATGAAGAGGGCGACCAAATTACCGCGCAGGCTGTATTAAATGACTGCCTTCAGATCGACCCGAATAACAAGACCGCGCAAAAGCTTCAATTGAAGATGTTTCTCGACAATGAAAATTTCGAAGATGTCATTCACGGTTACACCATGATTCTCCTCGACGAGGGCCTCGGGGAGAAAATGAAACATGAGACGACTTACGAAAGAGGACTTACATATCAAGAATTGAACTCCGCAGAACACGACATTCTCTCAGCCGAGGATTTATCGACTGTTGAGGGCGAATACTCGGCGCGCGCTCAATTATCCATATATCGCTTGCACATTCGTCGGCGAAGATTTGCTTTGGCCTTTACCTCTGGGACTAGCTTTCTTAAAGAGGCCCGTTCACAAGCTTATGTTTCGAAGGGGTTATTGAGCAAAGATGAACTCGCCGAAGCCTATCTCCTTCACGCGCAATTACTACTCAAAATTGGTCGTCCTCTTGAGACTGCGGCAGCGCTTTTAACTCAGGGCGCGCAACTGGCTGAAGATGAAGATATCAAGGACCAAATTAGGCGAGTTGTTGACAACATTCGGATGGCGACACAGAAAGGGAATCCGAAGTAGCATTCGGTTAGATTGCCTGTGTTTAGAAGGTAGCCATTGTGCCGGCGTTAGAGAAGCAAAGAGACTGGCGTGATTGGGAGCGTGCTTGGCAAGCCGACCCCGATAACCAAAACGCCCTGCAACAGTCTATTCAAGCCCTCAGACGAGCTGGGGAGATTGTTCCGCGGCGCATGCTCGACCATTTGTTCGAAGCCCGAAAGCAGTTTACGCTGCCGTTCCAAGCAACCTTTGGCGTGTTGCCCAGAGCGGGTCACCTACATTACGTCGAGGGACGCCGAACCAAAGACAATCACTACTTTTACTCACTCCCGCCTCGTAAGCGTTGGTGGCTTCACGTTGAGGCAGAGTCGCTTGACTCCTTCTATAAATTCAGTGATGATCTCCGCCGTATCGCGATTCCAGAGCTTGTCTTCGAACGGGTGGCTTTTGAGAAGAGCGCCTTGCCGATACAGAATCAATTCCCGAGCATCCACTCGCTGGAATTCGACCATTGCACTGGCTTGCAGAGTTTTGAGGCTGATCCTTTTAAGCCTTTTGTTAATCTTTCAAATCTGCAGTTCTATCAAAGTCAATTGCCAGAATGTCCAGCAAACGACTCTCTGACTCAATTAGAACAACTGACCTTTAACGACTGCCCAAATTTGACCGACAAGCTCTTTGAGCGATTTCTAACAAGTGATCGAATTCAAAAAATTGAATTGAAGAGACAGGGGCAATTGAGCGAAAAGGCTTTTGAGCGTTTGGCAAAGATTAAGGGGTTGAGGTCGTTATCGTTCTTGTCTAATGATGGTCGTCCGACGGTGCTAGAGCAGATCGCGAATCTCTCACAATTGGAAGAGCTCATTCTTCAGGAGTGTAAGTTCCTTACCCCTGTTCGTTTGAGAGCCTTTAAACAATTGAGGAAGCTGAGAAAGCTTGATTTGAGCTCAAGTTACTTTATGGACGACCAACAATTGAAGGCGATTTCGAAGCTAGATAGCTTAGAGGAAATCCAGCTGACCCATAATGACGAGTTTAGCTCGGTGGGGCTGAGCCAGTTAGCAGCACTTCCTCGGCTTTCAGCTCTGAAATTGGTCCATTGTCGTGGTTTTGGAGGTGAGGGCTTAAAGGCCTTTGAAGAATCAGAGTCATTGAAGCAGCTTGACTTGTCGGCGTGTACTCAAATGACTGTCGACGATTTCTCTCAGGTGAAATTGCCGGAGTCCCTTGAGCGTCTTGTTCTATATGGTTGCTATGGTGTTTCAAATCCGGTGTTGGCGACGTTTAATTCACTTGTTCACCTGCGTAAGCTAAATTTACATAGCTGTCATCGCATTACGAACAAGGGTTTGTCTTATCTGAAAGGGTTGTCTGAGTTGACGCATTTGGAAGTGTCAAATAGCGGTCGGATTACTGACCGGGGAATGAAGCATATCTTGGTGTTCAAGAAACTGCGCCAGTTAGGATTGTCGTCCTGTCAACGACTCTCCGATGTTGGAGTGGCGCAGTTGTCGTGTTTAGAAGAATTAAGAAGCCTCGACTTAGGAGCCTGTCCGAATGTGACGGATACGAGTTTTCAGTCTATTGGTCAATTGAATCAATTGGAAAAGCTCATTGTCAATTATTGTGGAATTGATGGCTCGGGCTTGAGTTCGCTGGGAGGGCTCAAGACTTTAAGTTGGCTCTGCATGGTGGGCTGCTCTGAAATTCCTATTGAGAAGCTTCGTTCGTTGAAGAAGTCGCTCCCGGATTGTCATATGACGGTGCCTATGACGCTCTTTGCACAATGGGGGTCGCCTTAGGCTGACGGGGCATTCACTCAGAGCAAAATGAACTCAAGGCAGGGCGCTCGGAAGCGGACCCTGCCTTGAGGATTTGTGGAGTGTGTCGTTCGAGTTAGGAACGCGCTTTCTCGAAGAGGCCTTGAAGCTCGTCCTGAGACATCATGTGCATGCCCATACGACGCATCACTTCAGCGCGTTCGGCGCGAAGAGCAATTTCTCGGGCGGCTTCGACAACGCCGTCGATCTTAAGGGAGGCGAGAGCGGAGATCGGAACAGTTCCGCGAAGCAGATCGCGGAGCTCTTCAGGGTTGACTGCGCCGCCACGACTGGGGGCTTCTTCGGCGTAGAACTTCACGACGGTGCGTCCGAGAAAGAGGACATCGCGATCGTTGATCGGTGAGGTCGATTCTTTATCGAGTCTTTTGAAGTTCACATAGGTGCCGTTGGAGCTTCCAAGGTCGACGACTTCGAATCCGGATCCAGCGGCCCGGAGCCGGGCGTGGTTGCGGGAGATTCCGTTGTCTTGGATGGTGACGTCCGCGTCGTCAGCGCTGCCGATGAGGACCTCCGAATCGAACTGGTGCAATGTTCCTTCTTTGGAACCACAAATAATCTCAATAGCGGGCATGGCGCTCTATCCTTGATATTTCATGAGTAGTTGAAGGACTTCTTGGATGCCATTTGCGGGAAGGCTTTGGAGTCCGTATCGACGGATAATGGCGAGCTTCTCGTTTTTCGACATTTTCTCTGAGAATTCGAGGTCAATTTTGCTGTAGAGGGAGTGCCAGAGAAAGTCGGCCTTTTGCTCGGCGTCTTTGAGATCGCCTGATACAGGAGGTGGCGCTGGCTTGGCCTCATTGTTGGCCGAAGATTCGAATGGGTCGGCGAGTCCATCTTCATTGAAGAGGTCGTCGAGGAATTCGGACCGGTCGGCGCCGCTTTGGGTTGTGGGCTCTGGAGCCTTTGGCGCTTTTGGAGGTGCGGGTGGGGCAGGAGGAGCCGGGGGCGCGGGTGGTGGAGGTGGAGGCGCCGCAGCCATGGGAGGAGGCGCGGGTGGAGGATCATCGAAGGATATGTCTCCGAAGAGGTCGTCCGTCCCGGAAGAATCTGGTGGAGGAGGCGGTGGGGCCGCTTTTTTCTTCTCGGTCTTTTTAGAGGATGATCCAAAGGGGTCCCCTTCAAAGAGGTCGGACCCGAAGGGGTCATCGCTGCCGAAGAGGTCATTCCCGAATGGGTCGTTCCCTTTATCAGCTTTCTTTGGCGGTTCTGGGGGCTTGGGAGCAGGAGGAGCTGGAGCTGGCGCGGGTGCTGGAGCACCACCAAAGGGATCGCCAGCGCCGAAGAGGTCACCTCCAAAGGGATCATTGCCTGGTGCCGGCGCTGCTGCAGGAGCAGGAGGAGCGGGAGCGGGGGCCGGTGGAATGGCTGGGGCGTTGCCCATACCACCGAAAGGATCGCCACCGAAAGGATCGCCACCGAAAGGATTGGGTCCGCCAAAGGGGTCTGCGCCAGGAGTGGACATGGGGCCTGATCCTGGAGGAGGACCGGAGACTGGTGGATTGTGGGCGCCTGATCCGGGAGGAG
>JARGOJ010000515.1 GCA_029210225.1 Planctomycetota bacterium | reverse complement strand
GCTTCTCTAGAGCCTTTTCAATCAACATTTCAAGCTCAGTGAGGGGGCAGGGTTTAGTCAGGAAATCGTAAGCCCCAGCCTTCATGGCTTCGATGGCCGAGTCTAAAGAGCCGTGGCCCGTGAGGATGATAACTTCCACCAAAGGTTGGATAGCTTTCATTTTCTGAAGGGCTTCCAAGCCATCCATACCGGGCATTTTCAAGTCGAGGATGCAGATATCAATCGACTCCGATTTGAAAATCTTGAGGGCTTCCATTCCCGACCCGGCCTGAGAAACGCGATGGCCAAAGTCTTCAATCTCGTTGCTGAGCACCAACCTCAAGGACGGCTCATCGTCGACAACAAGAACATGAGCCTGCTCTCTTTTATTCTTCATAACTCTCCCCACCCTTTAACTCTCAATTCCGGCTCACTCTCATTATGAGCTATCGCGGCTTTTGCAGTGACAATTTTGAACTTTTTTCAAAGCCTCATTGAAAAATCTTCTCTAGCGATCAGTGCTTCTTCTCGGGCACATGGAGGACCTTCTTCTTCGGGCTTTTGAGGCCCTTGGAGAGGTGCAGAACCCCTTTGGCGTCGACGATGAGGGCTTCCACGCCCTTTAAGCGATTCACAAGCTCAAGCCCCTTCTTAGGCCCCATCACAAAGACTCCGGTCGCTAAGGCGTCCGCGAGGGCTGCGTCGGGAGCGATTAAGGTGACGCTCTGAGTGTGCTCGACAGGCCACCCGGAGCGAGGATCGAGAATGTGACTATAGCGCTTGCCGCCTATTGTTATGTAGCGCTCATAGTCTCCAGAAGAGACGATCGCGGCGTTTGCAACTGGCAGAATCGCGAGGTACTTATTCTTATCTCTGGGGTGCTTAATTGTAATATTGAAAGGTTTACCGAACTCAGTGCCAATGGTCCTCAGGTCGCCTCCAGCGTTGACGATGGCGTTCTTAATCCCACGCTTCTTCAAGAGCTCAATCGCCCGATCCACGCCATAACCCTTTGCGATGCCTCCATAGCCAATCGTTGTGCCCTTTGGCAGCCAAAGGGTCGAGTTCTTTTCGTCAATCTTAATCTTGTCAAAACCAATTCCAGCCAGCGCCTTTTTTATCCGCCCTTTACTAGGGACAAGCGCGTCTTTCTTAGCTTTGAAGTCCCACAACTTCCCAACCGAGCCCCAGGTTAAATCGAAGGCTCCCTCGCTTTGCTTTGAAATCCAAGCGGCGCGTTTCGTGAGCGTGATGACTTCCTTTGGAACAACAACGGGCTCGCCACCCGCGTCCCGATTGACTTTGGAGATAATACTCTCCTTCTTCCAAGTCGTGAAAACGGCTTCAACACGCTTCATTTCTTTAATCGCAGCGCGGATCGCGCCATCGAGCTTTTGGCCCTCTCTCCCAAGTACAGCGATCTCTAAAGACGTCCCCATCACAGAGGTCGACGCCGATCTTTTAATCAGCGGCCCCTGCTTAGGGGCTTTCTCGGGCCTCGGAGTTTGGGCCAAAGCCGCACCCTGACAGAGAAAGACAGCGAGACAAGACAGAACAAAGGATTTCCGAAACATTGAAGGCTCCACTTCTTAAAAAACAAAGTTAGGAGAAAGAGAAGCAAGCGGAATGCCAGTTCCTCTCTGAGAACTCAATTTAAATGAAACAACCGAGGCCAGTACAGCTGGCACTGCATTTGCGAAGCCTGCTCCCAGGGAATTGCTCCTGGAGAAAGGAACGCTCATGACTCACAACAGCATCACGAAAATCTTCGCCACACATCGCGCCTCCTTCTCTTTGGGTCTCGCCTTCCTTATTATCTATCTTGGCTGTTTGAACACCGTCCCCTGGCTCATAAAGCACGCTATCAGCCCCCATGCGACAAGGTCCTCCCTAGGCCGCTTCGAGTTCTTCCTTGCTTTCCTCGCCATTCTTATTCTGACCGCCCTGAGTCGCTTCGCCAGTCACGTCTTCATTCTCCAAGGCGGACGCAAGGTCGCTCGGGATATTAGAGTGGCGGTCTTTAAGGGAATTGTCCAAAGCGACCCAAGGCAACAAGAGCATCCCAGTATTCACTCCGCCATGACCAGTCTGAGCAGCGATGCTGGCCTCTCTGAAGCGCTCTTTGGCCCCGGCCTTTTATACGCCTTCCAGGGTCTGCTATGGGTCTTCGCCGCCGCTCTATCTATGGCCCTGCTCAACCCTTTCCTCATTCTCTTTGTCACGGCTCCCTGGCTTTTACTCGCTATCCTACTCAGTCACTCCCTGAAAAAAACTCACGGCGCCGCCAGGCAGGAACAGCTCGCCAAAGATCATCTCAATCATGACATTGCTCACGCCACCCTCGGCCGTCAGCGCCTTAAAAATTGGGGTCTCGACCACAAGGTCAGTCAACGATTCAAAGAGTGGAATGAAAACTGCCTCAAGCAAGGTCAAATACGCGCTGGGCACCGAAGCCGCGCTTTCCTCCACGTCAGCCTTAGCCTCTCGGCGTCTTTTCTCGCTCTGCTCATTCTCGGCTTCAGCGCCATCAAGCAAGGATCACTCAGCGTCGGGGACTTAGCCGCAGCCTTCACGGTCTTAACCCTCTTGTTTCAACCCATGTTTATGCTGGCTTGGGTCTCAGTCATAGTCTCACAAGCCATCCCCTCACTGAAGCGTCTTCAATCATTCATCAATCCAAAAAAAGCCGCCTCTCTCACCGAATTAGTCTCACTCAAAGAAGATGAAAGTCATTCTTTGAAACTGAAAGAAGGAGAGTGGCTTGGGCTGACTTGTCCCGATGAGAACGCTCGCGAGATTTGCTCAAAACTAACCCTAGAAGCGCCAGGACAAACGATTTACCTCGACCGAGAACCGCAATTCTTTTCCTTATCAATACGTGACAATCTCTGCTTGGGAATTGAAAAAATAGGCGATGACGACATTGACGCGGCCATCTTCGACGTCGGGCTCACGAAGTTCATCACGCAGTTGCAAGACGGCAGCGAGACCATGCTCGGCCCCGACGGGATTCAATTATCAGGGGGGCAAGTTCAGCGCCTGGCCCTGGCTCGGGCGCTGTTGAGAAAGCCGGCCCAGCTCATTCTCAACGAAGGCCTATCAATGCTCGATTCCAAGACTTGTCAATGGGTCTTACAGCGACTTCGGTCCAAGCCCAATCTGACAGTTCTCATCCGGTCCCAAAATCCGCAGATTCTAAAGTTCTTAGACAAGCACGGCGTTTACAAACAAAGGCAGCTCCGCGTCTTTCGGGTTCTTAAAAGCGGCCTGAGTCCTCTTCTCATTCCCCTAAAAGCAAGAGGCTCAAGATCGACGCGAGCCTCATTGGAGTTCGTATGCTCCTGAAAAACCGCCAGAACAGCCAACGTCTATTCACATTACTCAGCTCCTATCCAAAGACGTTGCTGCTCTGTTGTCTCTTCGCGGCCGCCACTGTGATCCTAAAAATCATGAGCCCTTTCCTCTTAATACAATTGATCGACGACGGAATCCTAGCCAATCATTCCGTGATTCCCTGGGAACCCTTTATTCCCTACGTGCTTGTTTTCTTCGGGATCGCGCTCTCAGGAGCGCTGCAGTATTACTTCAACAACGAACTAGCCTTCTTCAGCTTGAGAGATCTGCGCCAGCAATTGTTTCATCACACCCTCGACCTTCGCTCCGCTGATCGAGAGAAGCTTCACAAGGGAGAGATTTTAGCGCGAGTAATGGTCGATACCGAGACCGTTCACGGATTGATTTCTTCAAGTCTCTTCGGGCTCTTCTTCGACCTTCTCTTTCTAGTCGGCGTTCTTTTATTTCTATTGATCGTCGATTGGCGGTTGACCCTTCTCACAATCCCCACACTGATTCTGCTCATCCTCTGCATCAGTCAGTCCCAAAAGAAAGTCAGCTCCGTGTTCTCAGTCTTTCTTCAACAGCGCGGCAAGAGCTTGAGCTTCGCGAGAGAGCAATTTCAAGGCTTAGCGACTCTCCATGATCTCGAGATAAAAGACATCGGCGATCAACGCTATGAAGCCCTCAGCGCCGCGGAGCTTAAAGAAAACAATGACGCTGTTTGGTGGTGCAATCTCGCCTCGACCTTATCCTCCGCTCACTTCTTATGGTGCCTGTCTATTCTCGTCGCGGTCAGTCTGATCTTTGAACTCAGCGCGGGAACGAGCTTGGCATTGTTTCAGGGTTTCTATCTACTTCACAGGGTTCTTGAAGATCTTACAACACGCTTTACATTGCTCTCCAAGGGTATGGCCGCCCTCGACCGGGTCTTTCAATTCGTCCCTGAAGAAAACAAGGCCGCCCGACCATCCCACGCCCCTGCTCTGGGTCCTCTTAGGCATAGCCTCCGCTTTCACAATGTATCCTTTTCTTACGACCAAATCCCCGTCCTTCACGGCGTTGACTTTGAAATTCGTCCTGGGGAAACCGTCGGTTTAGTGGGCCTCTCAGGAGCCGGAAAATCAACGCTTTTCAAGCTCATCGAAGGATCACGATCTCCAAGTGAGGGCCAAGTTTACTGGGATCACAAAGACCTCGAAGAGTTCGACAAAGAGTCGGTTCCCAACAGGGTCGCGAGTCTTCCTCAATTCCGAACAGAGCTCGATCAATTGTTCGCGGACGAGGCGCTCCCCACCATGGAAGACTACTTAAAACATCTCTTAACCCGCCAGCCCGACCTCTTGGTCCTCGATGAATACCCCTTAGAACAAGGCCTCTTTGAAAACAGCGACCTCAAACTATTTCAGCTCATTAAAAACCAGACCACTTTGATCAGCTCGCACCAAGTCTCCCTGGTCAAGCAGTGCGATCGCATTCTTGTCTTGGAAGAAGGGCGTATCACTGCCGAGGGCAGCCACGACGAATTAGTGATAGGCAACGACTTCTACCGCTCGCTTTGCCAGCTTCAATGGGGAGCCATCGCGGATGAAAATGTTTCCGTAGCCTGTTGAAAAACTTGCAGAAGCTCTCGAAGTCGGGAGCAAGCTTTCAATGTTTTCCAGGCTTAAAATTGTCAACAAAAAGTGGCCTGAGTTTTGCTCATTGGAATACAGGACACTCTGAACTCAAAAGAGGTCCATAGAACGGGAGATCAAATAATCATGAGAAAGATACGCGCATTCACACTTGTTCTTATTCTAGGGGGACTGTCTCTCTCTGGCTGCGAAACTGTGAAGTTTTATCAGCGCAAGAAGCTCGGAGATCCAATCATGGAGGTTCGTGGGTCTTCACGAAGCTTCGCAGAGGGGAAGGTTTTCACATCCCGTGAAGGCGCTTCTGGTGCCTCGGGAGCGAGCGCTGGGGGAGGTTGTGGATGTTATTAAAACACGCGCTCTCTAGCGCGGTGGTTTTGGTCTGCGTTCTCTCTGGATCGACGGTCTTCGCGGAGGACTCCATTGAGTTTCGCACGACCTACTACAATCAGGGCGACTCTGATAGCAGCTACGGAACTCGAAAGGGCGATGGCAACACCGACGTTGATGAGACCGCGACAATCATTGAGCCCATCGTCATCATTAAATACGACGTCACGGCTCGCACCAATGTCTCATTGCAGATCGACGCCGACTTTATCTCTTCGGCCTCGGTGGAGCGGCTCAGCAATCCGCCGGTGACCAATCAGGGAGGCGCGACGGGGGACAATCGCATTGGCGGAAAGGTCGGAGTCAGCCATAAATTCGAGTTCGCCGATGTGAGAGGCAGCGTTGGATTCTCTAAAGAGTATGAGTATTCCTCAATCTCATTGGCCGGCGGGTTTTCTAAGGAGTTTTTTGATCGACAGTCGACCTTGTCCGTAGACCTCTCCGTCTATGTTGACCAAATTGATGTCATCACTCGTACTGGCCTGGAGCCAGGTGGGGAAGACCGAACCTCAATTAATATTGACTTTGGCTGGAGTCAAATCCTCACGGAGAACTCTCAATTGGATTTAAGCTTAAGCGTATCCTTCATGGACGGGTTCTTGCAGACAGCTTACAACCGAGTTTATCTCGACGTTGGAACGGTCGGTGTTGAAGTGGACGAAGTCGTCCCTGACTCCAGAGTTCGATTGGCTTTCGGGGGAGTCTATAAACACTTCTTCGACACGGGGACCTCTATTCACTTTGGTCAAAGATTTTACTTTGACGACTGGGGTGTTCTCGCCAACACGACCTTCATCGAGGGCTACCAATACATTACAGAGCAATTCTATGTAGGCCTTCGCTATCGTTTTTACTATCAGACTGAGGCTGACTTTTACGAAGATCGCGGCAATCAGTTCTCCTTGGCGCAGGTTCAAGCCGTCGCTCAACCCGGTGCATACACTGGCTTTGAACGGACCAATGACCCTGATCTTAGCTCCTTCCTATCCCATACGGTTGGATTAACTTTTGGCTTGGCGAATCTTGAGTTTGGAAAAAACAAAGGCGAGATCACGACAAGCATAGATTATATGGTGAGAGATGATGGACTCAATGCATTCTGGTTCTCCTTCGGTATTAAATCGGATTTTTAGTGTCGCTATGATTGTCGGGAGCCTCGTCATTTCGGGTTGTGCGTCCACTCAGGGCGCAAGCACGAAAGAGACAAAAGCGACCAAAGAGGTCCAATCAAAGTCCTATGTCTTAGAAGATGAACTCGGCCAGCCCACCA
>JARGOJ010000514.1 GCA_029210225.1 Planctomycetota bacterium | reverse complement strand
ACGGGACAAACAGTGCAGTTCCATGCACGCGACGCGGTCACAGCCAAGGAAGACCTGGAACAAATGCTAACCGAGCTGAAGGATTCAGCGGACTTTAGCGGTGCTAAAGGAGCCTTGCTCTTTGCGTGTAATGGACGAGGACAGAATCTGTTTGGAGTGGCTCACCATGACAGCTCGGAGATTCGGCGAATCTTGGGGGAGCTTGCTGTAGGAGGCTTCTTTTGCGGGGGGGAGATAGGCCCGATCGGGCACAAACACTTCTTACACGGCTTCACCAGTGTTATCGGAGTATTTGCGCCGAAGTCGAGCTAGTGCTTCACTCTGATTCGAGCGCAAGCAAGTAGTTAAACAGTTGACGGACGGTGACCATAGAGTATCCGTCTTCAAGCTTCACAGGAACTCTGCGATAGCCGTAGACAGACATGGTGTTCAGAAGGACTGAGACGGAGTCGTCACCGGTAAGCGTGTGTGGATCGGGAGTCATAATGCTCTCGATGGGTGCTGACGCTTCGCCATTTTTTGTAGGCAGAACGTTGTAGAGGATGTCGCGCTCCGTCACGATGCCACGCAGTTCGCCAGCTTCGTCGGTCACAAGTACGTGAGCGACGTTTGCGTCTTGCATTTTTCGGACAGCGTCATCGATGGATTCACCGATTTTGCAGAAGACGGGCTTTCCAGAATCCAAATCGCTGATTTTCTTCTCTTTGAGAAGTTCAGCGATGGTCGTGGACGCTTCGGATTCATTTTCAATTTGGGTCATTGAAGAGCCACAGACATCGCAAATATCAGCGCCTGCCATGTTCTCTTCTCCACAAGCGGGACATTCCATAACTTTCTCTCTAGACAGCTGTCTGTCGTCGAATGACGATCATCCTGACGGCATTCCGCGTCAGGATGATATCCCCACAATTATAACCATATGTTCAATGAATTAGACATCAACAGCGTCGTTACGAATTTCTTCGCCGTCGGCATTCACTTCCCAAGTATTCGTGCCATGAAGTAGGGATTTGAGGTCTCCCTTACCTTTGTTCTCAATGGCAATTCGGTTTTGTTCATGAAGACTATCTTCATAAGTGGGTCGTTCAACTTGGCGGAACACGCCAATAGGAATTGGCATTTCGGGGTAGTCAAACTCGGTGAGCATGTAGGCATGAAGCGAGGATGGGCTGGCCACATCGTGGACGAGGAGGTCGCTGGGAGGAGTCTCAGGATCGAACTCGACGACTTCAGCGCCAAGGCCTTTGAGTCGAAGACCTTTGTCTAGTTTCTGGCCAAAGATCAGCGGTTTATTCTGCTCAAGGGTCACAGTTGTTTCAGCGCGTGTTTTCTTTTCGCTTACGGGCTTCCATGTGCCGTTATTGAAGATGATGCAGTTCTGCATGATCTCAACGAAGCTCACGCCTTTATGACGTTGAGCACGGCGAATAGTATCGCTCATGTGACGGAGGTCGCTGTCCATGGTGCGGGCAACGAAAGTCGCTTCTGAGGCCATAGCGAATCGCAGAGGATTCACAGGGCTTTCGATAGATCCCAGGGGAGTAGACTTCGTCACTTTGCCCTTCTCTGAAGTCGGAGAATACTGACCCTTTGTGAGGCCGTAGATCCGGTTATTAAAGAGTAGGATGTTGACGTTCATGTTTCTGCGGAGGCAGTGCAGCAGGTGATTACCACCGATGCTGAGAGCGTCACCGTCGCCAGTAATGATCCAAACTGTCAAGTCGGGATTGGCCGATTTGAGGCCACTAGCGATTGTTGGAGCGCGTCCATGAATGGTGTGAAAACCATAAGTGTTGACGTAGTAAGGAAAGCGAGCGGCGCAGCCAATCCCGGAAATGATCGCGTGATTTTCGCGAGGGATTCCGAGGGTTGGAAGAGTTTTCAGGAAGGCGGCGAGGATGGCGTAATCGCCACAACCTGGACACCAGCGGACTTCCTGATCCGACTCGAAGTCTTTCTTTTTAAGGACCGGGATACGTCCAGAATGGGTAAGGGTCACTTTCCACCTCCAAGAACTTCGAGAACTTTCTCTTTCACTTCAGCGATCATAAACGGCTTCCCTTTGACCTTGTTGAACGGCACAGTGTCAATGAGGAACCGAGCACGGATAAGCATATTAAGCTGTCCCAGGTTGAGTTCAGGAACAATGACTGTTTTGAACTTCCGAAGGACCGCTTCAAGATTCTTGGGGAAGGGGTTGAGCCAGCGTAGGTGGGCATGACCGACGCTGTGACCTTCCTCATGAAGTTGAAGGCATGCGCTGAGACATGCACCGTAGGTGCCGCCCCAAGTTAGGAGAAGAACATCTCCTTCTTCGGCTCCGCGTATTTCAAGATCTTCAATGTCGTTTGCGACACGATCGATCTTCTCTTGGCGAATGAGGCACATCTTCTGGTGATTGTCTGGGTCGTAGCTAACGTTTCCAGTGATCTCGGCTTTTTCGAGGCCGCCAATGCGGTGCTCAAGGCCAGGAGTTCCGGGGATGGCCCAGGGACGGGCCAAGGTTTCCGTGTCCCGAATATATGGGAAATACTCATTGGGATCGGTTCGGTGGGTGACTGGAATCTTAGGAAGGTCCTCGATCTCTGGAAGGCACCAAGGCTCCATACCATTCGCGAGGTAGCCGTCGGACAGATAGAGCACAGGGACCATGTATTTCACAGCGATGCGAACGGCGTCGATGGCTGCGTGGAAGCAATCGATGGGCGACTTAGGGGCGATAATGACCATGGGGCATTCGCCGTTGCGTCCGAAGAAGGCTTGGAGGAGGTCAGACTGCTCGGTTTTGGTGGGGAGTCCGGTGCTCGGTCCGCCCCGTTGAACGTTGACAACGACCATAGGGAGTTCGGTCATCACAGCGAGTCCGAGGGCTTCCCCCTTAAGGGCGAGGCCAGGACCGCTCGTTCCGGTGGCGGCAATGAGGCCTCCGTATGCGGCGCCGATAGTCACACCCACAGCGGCGATTTCGTCTTCAGCCTGGAAGGTCATGACGTTGTAGTTCTTATACTTAGATAAGTGATGAAGAACATCGCTGGCGGGGGTGATGGGGTAGGAGCCGTAGAAGAGTTGGGTATCAGCGAGCAGTGAGGCAGCGACGAGGCCGATTGCGGTGGCTTCGTTGCCTGTGATCTCGCGATAGGTTCCGGGTTGGATTTTCGCGGGTTCCACGACGTATTGGCTCGGGAACATCTCCGCGGTTTCCGCGTAGTAAAAGCCTGTTTTGAGGGCTTTCAAGTTCTGAGCGACAACTGCAGGGAACTTCTTGAACTTCTGCTCGATCCATTTGACGGTTGAGTCAATGGGGCGATCGAAGAGCCAGAACGTGACGCCGAGAGCAAAGAGGTTGCAGCTTCGGTTGATAAAGGCCCGATTGAGATCGGGGATGTCTCGAACGGCGTTGGAATTCAGCGTCGTGATGGGAATGGAGTGAAGCTGATAGTTATCGAGGCTTGCATCATCCAGTGGGTTCCCGTCGTAGCCTGCTTTTTTGAGGTTCGGGCCGGTGAATGTGTCTTTGTTGACGATGACAATGCCACCACGCTTGAGGTCTTTAATATTGACCTTGAGCGCTGCCGGGTTCATGGCCACGAGTACATCGGGCGCATCTCCGGGGGTGCGGATATCGAGGCTACTGAAATTCACCTGAAAACCACTAACTCCGGGCAGTGTTCCTGCTGGAGCGCGAATCTCCGCGGGGTAATCAGGGAAAGTGCTGACGTCGTTTCCAAAGAGTGCAGAGGCATCGGTAAAACGGTTTCCGGTCAACTGCATACCGTCTCCGGAGTCACCCGCGAAGCGAATGACAATGGATTGGCGAGATTCGACGGTTTTTACCATGGTTCTTTATCCGCCTTCTGGTCGAAATGTCTTGGTTTTATTGTCTGGGGGGTGGGCGAGAAATTGTTCGGGGAAACACTCTGCAAAGTATTGAAGAATGTCGCGAACGGAGATCATCGAGACACAGACCATTTTGTCGTTGACGACAGGAATGTGTCGGATCTTCTTGGTCCCCATGAGCTCTGCCGCTTCCCAAACACCCGCATACTTATTCAAAGTCGTGGGGTTTGCGGTCATGACATCATCCACGGGTTGGTCGAGGGACACGTTGCTACGAAGCACGCGGGTCAACCAATCTCGCTCGGTAAAAATACCGATAAGTTTGTTGTCTTTGACGATCGGGACACAGCCGAAGCTTCGATCACACATAAGATTCGAAACGTCCTTCAACGGCGTCCCAGATTCGACAGTCACGGCATCGGGGAGTCTGATTTCAGAAATCAGCGCCGACTCAAAAACTTTTTTCATAGTGACCATAGTGAGCATCCTTCCCGGCTCTCGTCATAGCCGACGTATCGTATCGTAGGCAATCCACATATCAAGAACCAGCTTTGAAGAGGGTGGCCCTCTGTCATTCAAATCACAACGCTAAGACAGCGAAAGCTTACACAATCTGGCGCGTCACGCCACAGGGGACGGCGATTTCCCTGTGACTTTCGTGAATTGTTTGAGAAACGATAAAGTCGCGATGATGTCATTCGAGCATTCACTTTTATCTCGAGTTTGGGCAAAAAAACGTCTCTCGCGACGCCAGCTCTGTTCGATTTGTTGCTTCAAGACCCTTGTTTGCGTTCCCGCGGTGTTCATCCCCGGCGGAGTTTCATGGCGGCTCTATCATTAATATATTGTCGATTTTTTGACGAGCTTGGACAATGAGGCGGGCCGCTCTCTGAGTCGCTCCTTTCCAAGGAAGAGAGCATACAAGTTCTGAATGAGGCGGAAAATTGAGATGAGAACGAGTGGATTCTGATCATTCATAACCCGGATGTGGTGTCTGCTTAAAAAAGAGTCCCCTATATAGCCGTTATTGACTTTCCTCCCCTGTCTTTCGAGGCCCCTATTGGGAAAGGGAGCTTCCATCGGTCCATTTTGCTGTTTTCTGCACGATAAATTTATAGAGAGGCCTCGATCAACGCTGTTCATGAGATTTTTATTTTGGAAGCACCACAAAACACAAGTTAAGTATTCCACAACATTTACGGAGGTATTCAGGCCACCCACTACAACTGGTATAAAAAACTTTCACTTTCCCTATTGCAATAATCCAAGCATGCTCTAAACTGTGTGCATGTCGAGAGCGGAAACATGTGATCGACAACCGAAACAAAAACTGACCATGAACTTCGGTCGGAGCGAGTTTCACTCAAAGCGCTTGCTAGAGCACGGAGACGTGTTTGATCGAGGGCGGTCGCGAGGCCCGGGTGGGAGTCGATTCTTATCGTGGAGAGTTTTTGACGAGGTTAGAAACTTCAAAGGAGTTGTGAAGTGCTTCGGCGCGGATCCACTTTGTCGGTTCTTAAAGACTCTGTAGTTCGCGGAGAGGGTTGGGCTTGCTCAATCAAATCTGTAAGGAACATGAGAGGAAAGGTGCTGCCGAGAGGGGGCACGGGCGACAGATTTCGGTCTGACGTTTGCCTGGGGCACAGCAATGCGCTCGGTCTTTCGTTTCTGAGGTTCAAGCTTCTAAGGCGCTTGCGTTTTGGCGGTGAGGTCCTCGGGCTCAGCAAAATCGCGGTGAGGCTTTTCGGAGTCGTGCTGTTGAATCTGTTGAGGGTTGTTGGTTCTGCTGGTTGAGCAGCTTGCTGTTTGGTCGGGACGTTCTTAGGTGTCACGTAAGTCACGCTTTTGAATGCAAGAATTAGGAACGGGTGTTTGATTTCAAGGACTTGAGGCAGACAAGGGTATGCTTCAGAGGAGAAAAAGGTCAAAGGAGGCACGGCTTTCTAGTTTTGCTAGGGAGTGTCGGGTTTTCGAGGGGAATAAGACTTCGTAGTTGAAGACTCGTTTCACAATTGACTTCGGAGGGTTTTTAAGAGCGTTTTGAGGAAACTGTCGGACACTGTTTGAGCTTGCTCGGGCACTGAAAGTCAGAGGATCCTTAACTGGCCCGGTCTGGGAAAGAGACGTCACTTCGCTTTTGCGACGACGCGTTTTGGAAACGACCCGGCGAGATCTTAAGAGGCCAAAGTTTTCAAGGAAATGAATCTAACAACAAGGGAGTAACGCAGCCGAGAGGTGCGCGGATCCTCGGAAAAGAGAGTCTTCAAAGGCTATGCATGTCCCATGGGTGTAAGTGATCTTGAAAGAGATGACACAGTCGAGGGTCGCTAAAACCGCTGAGGAGTTGAGAAAACTCGTGAGTGGATCGGTTGGGCTTGGAAACCCAACGTTATCGAGGCGCCAACGGTGGTCACGCCGAAGGGGCAGAAAAGACGAGGAGAAGACGCCACCACTAAAAGGTGGATATAAGTTGAGCTGAGCCGCTGAGACGGAATCCAAGCTCCGAAAGTTGGGTCGAGAATTTAACTTTTCTAGACCAACCCACTATGGAAGGCCTTGAGGTCGCTGAACGGCGAGAAGGCGCGTGCTTAATCCAATACGAGCACTCCACATAACTGGGAACTTTGTAGAGCCAGATAACCGCGTGAGTGTCACGATCCCCTCCCCCGGGAGCGAATCAGAAGCGAAACTAGAATTCTTCAGACGTCAACGTCGAAAACATTGCTCTCAACTGTCAAAAGGCTGGTCTTCGGACCAGCCTTTTGGCTTTTCGACAC
>JARGOJ010000513.1 GCA_029210225.1 Planctomycetota bacterium | reverse complement strand
CTGAGGGTCGCTGATACTTTAACTTGACCGAATACGCGGTGTGGATATGCCGGCGGAAGGACGCGAGGGTCGCCTTTTCCCCATTGATCTCCAGAATGCGGTCATAGGGCCGAATTCCGGCTGCTGCCAAGGGTGACGCTCGATCGATCAAGGAGACAAGGACTGTCCTTGATTGGGCAGTCCCGTGAGTCCATTCTTGGGGAAGAGAGGACCCATCCACGACAGTGATACCAAAGTGCTTATACTCTGCTTCGCTCGGAAGAAAGAGCTGTTGACTACCAACAAAGGCTCTTCCCGAATTTTCAAATCGGAGAGTCCAGGGTGAGCTCTCCCGTTCCAGAGTGCCTCGCATCATGACTCTTGTCTCAGCGCAACCACACAAGAGAGCGATAAGAACCAACAACAGTTTCGTGGGGGACATCAGTGATCTCCAATATTCAACATCAGATCTATCTCCGTGAGAGGTGAGACTCCATTTCACGGGATAGACAGAGGTAAGAGCCCGGATCGAAAAAGCGTTGCGATTTTTCTTGAAAAAAACGGAGGCACAATCGGAGCACTGGCGCTCCTGGCCATAAATCAGGCAGGAATCTCGAAAAACCGAGGCTCTTTTTTCTTCCGTTTTAGTGTTGCCAACCTAGGCAGCGCAAAAAAGACCAAACGCTTTGCCAGTCCTGCCCGTGGGCTTTTTATGGGGTTTTTATTCCAACAAAACAGTTTCCAATCCCATATTTTTAGGCGATTCAAGCCGATCACTGAGGCTCGCCTACATTCCGCAGAAACGACAAAGTTTTGAAAAAATGACAAAAGAGCTTGCAACTAGCATTTGGAAACGTCGCTCAGCTGAGTATCCATAGATTCTTTCATTGGGAAAAGTCTACGAAAGCATACATTCCAATTGACCTTGGAACCGGGATGCCATAGCATTCGGCGCTTTTAGATTCGGGGAGAGGAAGAGCTGATGAGCCGCGGGCGATGTGTTCTGGCGTATTCTGGGGGACTTGACACCTCATATTGCGTCTTGATGCTTATTAATGAGGGTTGGGATGTGACTGCGGTCACAGTTGATACCGGTGGATTTACAACTGAGGAGCTCGCCGAGGCGAAGCAACGAGCGGAGTCCCTCGGCGCGGATTACCGATGTATCGATGCCTGCGACGAAGTTTATCGTGACTTCGTGACCTACATTGTTAAAGGAAACGTGTTGCGTGGCGGAGTCTATCCCCTCTGTGTGGCCGCAGAGCGAGTCCAACAAGCCATCGTTTGCGCCAACGTCGCTAAAGAAGTCGGCGCGGTGGCTGTCGCCCATGGATCGACAGGCGCTGGTAATGACCAGGTGCGTTTTGATGCCGTCGTTCGCACCATGATTCCCGACATTGAAATCATCGCCCCAATCCGAGATCGACGCATTTCTCGTCAAGCCTCGACCGATGCCCTCGCCGCCGCAGGGATGCCCGTCGCGAAAAAGACGACCGACTATTCCATCAATGCCTCCCTCTGGGGAACGACTATTGGCGGCAAGGAAACTCACGATCCATGGGAATATCCGAGCGAGGCTGTCTGGCATATGACCCGCCCGAAAGAAGGATTAGAAGCCCTAGAAGTGACTCTTCGCTTCGAGAAAGGCTGCCCCGTCGCTCTCAATGGCGAAGACATGTCTGGTGTCGAATTGATTCGCGCCCTGAACAAACTCGCCGGTGAGCGCGGCATCGGTCGTGGCATTCACATGGGCGACACTATTATTGGAATTAAAGGTCGAATTGCCTTCGAGGCCCCGGCTCCTCTCGTTCTCATTGAAGCGCATAGGGAACTGGAGAAATTGGTTCTTACGAAATGGCAAGGGTTCTGGAAACAAAACCTGTCTACTTTTTACGGGAACCTTCTTCACGAAGGCCTCTATTTCGATCCTGTCATGCGCGATATTGAAGCGTTCCTTGATCAATCTCAAGTCAACGTCTCTGGCGAAGTTCGCGTACTCCTTGGCCTTGGTCACTCTCACGTTTTGGGAGTGCGGTCGGACAAGTCACTCATGGCGTTAGAAGTCGGTCGATACGGCGAGGATAATGCTTATTGGGATGGGCGCGACGCCGCAGGGTTCTGCAAGCTCTTCCCCTTACAAGCAAGCATGGCTACCTGGCGCGACCAAAAGAATACATGATCAGAAAGTAACGACGGAACAATGCAAAAAATTAAGGTCCACAAAGTCGCATCGTCGACAAATGGTCTCATTCAAACTAGAGAAGTTGAAACCAGAGAAGGCGGACCCACACGCCCCGGCGATGTCATCGTTGCCCGCGCTCTTGAAGAAAAGCGAATCTACGATCAACTTGAGCTCGATACCGGTCGACGTGCCCATATTTCTAAAGGCGACATCATTGTCGGTACGCTCGGATCACGCCATGCGCTTCGCGGATTTGTTGGGCACTGTCCAAAGAGCGTTCACTTTGGTACTGAGTTAAACGTTCTCAACCTTGGCGGAGTCATTGGCATCGCCACCTCCATGAACGAAGACTATGGCAAGCCACTCCGGGTCAAAACCCTTGGCCTCGTCGTTCAAGATGGCGAAGTGCTCAACATCTCTAAAGGCGCAGTCCCCCCAGCCGAAAAACTGGAAGCGCGAGTTCCATTGATTGTCGTGTCGGGAACCTGTATGGCTGCGGGAAAAACCCGCGCCGCTTGTGAGATCATTGCCAGGATTAATCAACGTGGCTTCAAAGTTGGCGCGCTGAAATTATCCGGGGTCGCCGCTCTTCGCGACACCCTCAACATGGCTGATCACGGCGCTATTGTCTCTAAGAGTTTTCTCGATGCCGGACATAACTCAACCGCCGGCTTCACCGACCTGGCTCCCATGGCTAAAGGCCTTATCAATGAAATATGCACCAACGAAGAGGTTGAGGCGATTGTTATTGAAATGGGCGACGGAATCATCGGCGGCTACGGCGTCGGGTCCTTTTATCAAGATGACCAAATCCGAGAAGCCATTACCATTCATGTCATGTGCGCCACAGACCTTGTCGCCGCTTGGGGTGCGGTCGAGGTCTCGAAGACCCTCGGGCGATCTATTGATGTCATGAGCGGTCCCGCAACCGACAACACCGTCGGTGAGACTTACGTCACAGACACTCTCAATATTCCCGTCGCCAATGCTCGCACTCGAGGGGAGCGTCTCGCAGACCTCGTGGCGCTCCGGTGCTTTGGACGGGAGTCGAAGCTATGAAAAAAGTCGCTGTCTTCGGCGCGAGTGGTTATGGCGGACTTGAAGCTCTCCGACTGCTACTCTCCCATCCCCAAGTCGAAGTGATTCAGGCAACATCCCGCGATCCCGGGCGCCGCGTCGACGCCGTTCATCCTGGTCTCCGGGGCATGACTGATCTGGTTCTCACTGAGAGCGTGCCGGAAAAACTGAACGCCGATTTAGATGTCGTCTTTCTCGCCCTTCCTCACGGCAAGTCTGGTCCTTTAATGGACCGAATTATCGACCGTTGTAAGAACGCGAAGATCATTGATTTAGCCCAGGATTTCCGAGTCGGCTTCGATGAAGAGGGCTGGGTCTATGGTTTTCCGGAAGTGTTCAAAGAACAGATTGCCCAAAGCCAGAAGATTGCTTGCCCAGGCTGCTTCGCGACATCCATTGCCCTGGCGACACTCCCCGCGTTGAAGTCAGGACGGATTCCCACACATATTATTGTCGATGCAAAAACGGGATCGTCTGGCAGCGGCACAGTCGCAAAGCCTCTCACGCACCACCCTATTCGTGTGTCGACAATGAAGGCCTACAAAGTCTTCAGTCACCAACACGAACGGGAGGTTAAGGCGGCTTGGCAGAAGGTCTTGGGGCCTGATAAAGACATCCCTCATCTTAGTTTCGTCCCTCAATCAAGCCCTCTAGTCCGGGGAATTTACAGCTGCGTCTATCTGGTTTATGGAGACGAATCTGACCGAGATTTGCCTACAGTTTACAAAGAGTTCTATCGCGACTCCCCTTTTGTTCGAGTCCACGACCAAGCACCTAACGTGGCGTCGATACGGGGCACAAATAACGCCGACATCTTTGTGCAAAATAACGGCGCGGTCACTCTCGTGATCGCGGCCATCGACAACCTCGTTCGAGGTGCCGCCGGGCAAGCGGTTCAATGCATGAACTTGAGCTTTGGCTGGCCAGAGAACACGGGTCTTCGTCTCGCTGCGCTGATCCCCTAATCCCAATTCTTCACAATATTGAGTACGACTATGACGAATGAAAAAATGTCGTTCGCGACCATTCAATCCGTGACCGCCGAGACGGAGTTGAGTGTTTACTCCCGGATGCCTCTCGCCCCTGCCACCGGCCGTGGCTGTCGAATTACCGACGAGCTTGGAAAAGAGTATCTCGACCTCTACGGCGGTCACGCCGTTGCGCTGACAGGGCATTGCCACCCCCATGTGGTCGCGGCCATTCAAGCTCAGGCGCAGGAATTGATTTTTTACTCCAGCGCCGTCTATTCGCGAATTCGCGCTGAGGCGAATCAAGCCTTTTTAGCCAACGCCCCTTTTCCAGGGGCTCGTCTCTTTCACTGTTGTTCTGGGACGGAGGCCAATGAAGTGGCCTTTAAGATGGCCCGCCTCGCCACCGGCCGTGAGAAGATTGTCTCTTTCAATGGCAGCTTCCACGGACGAACGATCGGCTCTCTCTCGGCGTGTGGAATTGAAAAATATCGCAAGACATCGGGGGTTGGGCTCATTTCCAGCCACGTCCAAATACCGTTTGGAGAGCTCGATGCCCTCTCGGCCATTGACGATCAAACCGCTGCGATCATTGTCGAGCCAATTCAATCATTAGGCGGGGCGGTCATGGCCTCCGACGATTACTATCGCGAGATTGAAAAACGCTGTCGGGCCCACGGTGTAAAGCTCATCTTCGATGAAATTCAAACCGGGCTTGGACGAACTGGAAGCTTCTTCTTCTCACAGCAAGTCGGCGTGACTCCAGATCTAACAACAATGGCCAAGGGACTCGCTAGTGGCATACCCACAGCCGCGGTCCTCGCTCTGCCTGAGATTGCTGCGCTCTCCAAGGGCGGAGATCAAGGGACGACTTTCGGTGGAGGACCCGTCGCAATGGCCGCCTTGAAAGCGACAATGGAAGTCATTCGTTCTGAACAGCTCGTCGAGAATTCAAAGGCACGAGGCGAACAATTGAGAGTTGGTCTCAATGCCATCCCAGGAGTTGTGGCAGTGCGTGGTCGTGGATTATTGGTTGGAATTGAATTCAAAGGCCCAGCGAAAGAGATTCAAGGGAAGCTTTTAGAGAAGGGCATCATCACTGGCGGATCTTCCGAGCCCACTGTCCTTCGCTTGTTGCCGCCGCTGACTCTCCAAGAAGCGGACGTCAAAGAATTTTTAGAGGTTCTTAATTCCATATTAGAAGATGTGTCTTCATGAATGAAAAAATTGACATCCATAGCCTGGATGACCTCTCGAAAGCTGAAGTTGAAGAGCTGATAGAAGTCTCTGAGAAATATCGCCCTTTGAGTAAGTCGGACATACTCAAAGGGAAGGCGATTATTCTCCTCTTTCTGAGTCCATCTCTTCGGACCAGAGTTTCAATGGAGCGAGCCGCTCAGCAACTTGGGGCCGATGTCGTCACCCTTCAATCGGGCGCCAGTCTTTGGCAGTTTGAGGTCGACGAAGGCATTGTCATGAACGGCGCGGCCGCCGAACACATGAAGGAAGCGTCACGGGTCTTATCCCGGTACGGCCACCTCATAGCCGTCCGAGCCTTTCCCAACCGCGAGAGTTGGGAAGACGATGCTCAGGACAAGGTTCATAACGGATTTATGAAGTGGGCCAGCGTCCCAGTTCTCAACCTGGAGAGCAGCCTTTATCACCCGTGCCAAAGCCTCGCAGACCTCATTACAATGAAGCGTGCACTAGGCTCGAAGAAGCCGGGTAAGGTCGTCATGACCTGGTGCAACCACCCCAAGGCGCTCCCCGTGGCCGTCCCCACTTCCTTCGCATTGGCCGCCAGTCAAATGGGATGGGACCTGACAATCACCCATCCAGAGCATTACGATCTACCTGCCGAAATCATTGAGCGTTGTCAAAAACACGCTGCGGCCAATAATCAGAAACTAACGATCACGTCAAATCGTGAGGATGCCTTCGCGGATGCGCAGTTTGTCTACGCAAAATCCTGGGGGCGTCTCGACTGCTACGGTGACACTGAAAGAGAGCTCGCCGATCGTAAGGCGCGTGGGTTAGAGAAATGGATCGTTGACGAGTCCATCATGGCAAGCACCGACAACGCCTGGTTTATGCACTGCCTCCCTGTTCGCCGTGGTGTGATAGTTAGCGATGGTGTCATCGATAGCCCTCAGTCATTGGTGTTTGAACAGGCAGAGAATCGACTTCACGGGCAAAAAGCACTCCTACTGAAACAATTCCAAAAATTGGGGAACGATTGACATGGACAGCCAAAATATAAGCGTCCTCATTGAGGCCCTGCCTTATATTCGGAAATTCCGCGATGAACTCTTTGTCATTAAATTAGGCGGCGGTTTACTCAAGAATAAAGAACACCTTGAACGCATCGCCGGAGACATCACTCTGCTTCACATGGTGGGCATTCGCGTTGTTCT
>JARGOJ010000512.1 GCA_029210225.1 Planctomycetota bacterium | reverse complement strand
AAAGGGTGAAGTGGTTATAGCGTTCTTTGACTTCGTACTGAAGCTCCATGTGCGAGGAACAACGTTCGCAATTCATTCAAGTCTCCTTTTGCTGCCATAAAAAATTCCAGGCTTTGAGTTTAACGCAATTCTAGTGGTGGGAGTCAAGAGTGCTTCTAAAAATGGAGATGCAAAAAGGCGAGGTTAAACCTCGCCTTTCTAATGAGTTAGCCTGTGTTTTGCCTTGAAGTCAAGTATTTTGGAGAGCTTCCTGAATCTTGAAGATAGGCAAGAAGATGGCAAGCACCATGCCGCCCACAAGGACTCCCATGGTCGCGATCATGAGAGGCTCAATAAGTGAGGTGAGCTGATCTACGGTCGTTTCAACCTGTTGATCGTAGAACTCGGAGATCTTCTGGAGTAGCTGTTCAAGAGCACCAGACTTCTCACCAATAGCGATCATTTTCGTCACCATGGGGGGGAAGATGCCTGGAGAGTTAGCCAGCGGTGTCGCTAGGTTATCACCTTGGCGAACCGACTCGGAGGCTTCATTGACGATGGCCTCAATGACCTTGTTACCAGCGGTTGAAGCCACGATTTCCAGGGCTCCCAGAATGGGCACACCGCTTTGAATCAATGTTGAGAAGGTTCGAGCAAACCTTGAGATGGCCACTTTCTTGAAAAGCGGCCCAAAGACCGGTAAGTGGAGCGACAACCAATCGAGCTGCCGTCGCCCGAACGGCGTTTTTCGATAGATCGAGAACGAGACGACCGAGGCCACCAACACCGAGACCCAGATCATCCATTCCTCCGAGGCAAACTGCGCCACCGCAAGAAGGATCACTGTTGGAAGTGGTAGATCGATATTCAGGGACTCGAAGATCGACTTGAACTTAGGAATAATGAAGACGAGAAGGAAGATAACGATTCCGAAAATCATGATGAGTGAAATAATCGGGTAGGTCATCGCGCTCTTGATCTTTGCCTTGAGCGCCGCCGCAGCTTCTTGATATTCGGCGAGGCGAATCAGAATCTCGTCAAGCTGACCGGAGACTTCACCAGCCTTGATCATGTTCACATAAATTTCGGGGAAGGTTCTTGGGGAGAACTTCTCTAGAGCTCCCGAGAAGTCTACACCACCGCGAATATCGGAGATCGCCTCGGTGAGCACAGCCTGAAAGCCTTGGTTGTCCACCTGGTCGGCGAGGATCTCCATGCATTCGAGGAGAGGAATACCGGCACCCACCATGGTGGCAAGCTGCCTGGTGAAGAGGATCAAGTCTGTTTCTGAGGCGCGAGCATTCTTCGCGGAAACCTTGCCGGAGAAGAGGTCTCCGCCAAATGAACTCTTCTTTTCGCCATCTCCTGAGGCTGCGATATTCAATATCGACAGTCCGCGCTTACGAACTTCCGCGATCGCTTCTTGCTCAGTTTTCGCCGCGATGGCCCCTTCAACTTTGTTACCCGACGCGTCTCGCGCCGAATATTTAAAATTCGCCATATATTAAACCGCCTTCTCTGCTGCCCTCATCGGCCAAGAACAGTTTCTTTGGGCTTCCCACTTCGAAACACCCAATCTCGGATGTTCTACTCCATCCACTTTTATACGATTCTATAGTGTATTAATTTTTTTGAGAACGCTACGACTTTCCTTGAAACTCTCGTTTCCTCAAATCGAGCATATATGTTTTTGAATCCCACTAAGAGCCTCAAAGGCCGCCCCATCATCACAATCAAATTTTAGACCCTGAAAAGTTCAATCTCTCACGCGCCTATTCTGGAACTTTATGGATCACCTCTCTGAACACAATCGCACTCCAGAATCCCAAATCCTCCGGAACGGGATGATTTTTCTCTGCATCCTCGGCCTCATCTATGGCCTGCTCTTCCAACTCAGGCTCCTCTTCCTCAGCTCGCTCACCGTTCTCGCAACGCTCTTCGCCCTCTGGTTTTACGCCCGACAAGTCTCCAGCCGGTTTCGAATCGAAAGAAAGCTCCAAAATAAAGCCCTCGAAGATCAGTTTGTCACGGTTCGATTAACCGTCAAGAATTGCTCCTTCCTCCCCGCCTTCAAACCTCTGGTCATCGACTTCTTCTCCCCTGACAAAGCCCCCTATCATCAACTCTCAGGTCCCGCGTTCATGTGGCCGGGCGCGGTCGCCTCCATGAGCTACAAAGGCGTTTGCTTCAATAAGCGTGGAAGCTATGAAGTGGGTCCCGCTCGCATCGTCGCCACCGACCCTCTCGGCGTCTTCTCCTCCTTTCGCCTCCTTCTGAATCCTACAACCAACCCTCTCCTCGTCCTCCCCGCCACTGAAGACCTCAAAAACCTCGCGCCGCAAAAAAACCCGCGCTCTCGCAGCCTCTCCTTTGGCGAATACAGCCTTCCTAAACCCGGCCAAAGCCTCGACTTCCACGGCCTCAGAGAATATCGCCCTGGCGACCCAGCGCGCTTTATTCACTGGCCCACCTCGGCCCACAGAAATCGTCTGCTCATTAAAGAATACGATCGCAGCCAACCTCGTCAAACACTCGTCTTTCTCGATTTAGACGGCGCTCAATTAAGAGGCCTTGGGCGCCACTCAACACACGAATATGGGATCCGCGCCGCCGCTTCTTTTGTTCAATACTCCCTTCAAAAGGGCCAACCCTCCGGCCTCTTTGCCTTCTGCGAAGAGAACATCGCCATTCGACCTCGTCGCGGCCTTCACCACATGCCCCAGATCCTCGAAGCCCTCACCCACTCAAGACCAAGCACCAAAGCCACCGCGTCCTTCTGGCCCTTCTTCCAACAACACAGCCAAGAAACCCAAAAGAGCCGCTACTCCATCCTCTCTGTCCTTGTGCTCCCCACCATCGTCCCCGATAGCAAGACCCTCTTTCTGCAATGCCAAAGCCTCCTCGATGTCGGCCACAGCGTCCATGTTCACTTCATTAGCGGCCACAGCTTCCTCCCCTTAACCCTCACAAAAAAACGCCCCGAGCAAGAATTCACCGAGCTGCTCACCATTGCTCTCAAGCTCCGAGCCCTCGGGGTTCAGGTCAGCATCCAGAAGAACGCTCAGAGCCTCCAAGACTCCCTCGCACAACACTTCTTCAAACCCGTCATTCGAATCCGTCCTAAGAAGGCGGTGAAACAATGACTCACAGGCACGTCCTCCAAAAACTACGGCTGCTCATCTTCTTCTTGCTCGCCTTACTCACCTGGGGCTTCGATGAAGACCTCGGCGTCCTCACCCTGAAAAACATCAGCCTGACCTTCGTCATTGTCGGCCTGCCCTTCCTCTTCAACGGACGATCTTACGGCGAAGCCGACTCCGACGACCCCTTCGTCGCCATTGTTGAACGCTTCGCCCTCAGCGACTTCATCTTTGGCCTCCTGCTTCTCCTCGTCTTCCCCGACCCCATTGGCAGCAAGAGCCTCTCGGTCCTCATGGCCCTTTCAAGCCCTATGGCCTTCTTCATGCACATTCGTCGAGTCCGCTGGGTCTTCTTCATGAACCTCAGCCTCGCCCTCATTTTTCAAGCCGTGCTGCACCCCGAATTGGTACTGCTCATCGTCCCCTATGGCTTACTAACTCTAGCTCTCTTCCACGTGCAAAACCTCATGGACACCGATGAAGAGCAAATGTCCAGCTCGATTGTCTCCCTCATTCACAGCCTCAGCGTCGGCCTCATCGCCTGCTTCACCATTGGCTTGACCGCTTTCCTCGATGATGTCCTGCCACCGCTCCCCAAGATCAACCTGCTCGCAGCCCAACAAAAATCAAGCCCGCAATCCCTACCTGAATTCAAAATGGCGCTGCTGCTCTTCGTTCCATTCATCGCCCTGGGCATCCTCTTCTGGCGACAAATGAGGAATCAATCCAGAGGAGAAGGACTGGGAGAGAAAGAGGAGGGAGAGGAAGAAGACATCTCGAACTTCGACCTGGCCCTCGAAGCCTGGCCTCCTGGCCCGAGAAAAGCCGTCGTATTGCTCTATCGACAGCACCTGTTAAAGCTCTCAGTACACGATCGAAGCAAGCAAAGCTATGAGTCGGCCAAAGAGTTTGCCCTGCGCATGGCCCAGCAAGATCCAGAGCTAAAAGACTCGATCTCAGAGCTGCTCCAGCTCTTCCACAGCGCCCGCTATGATCCCCAAACAACTCAAGCCGAGGCTCCCCAACGGGCAAAAGAAGCCATACAATCCATCGAAAATAAACTTTGAAGCCACCTACAAAATAAGATGAGGAAAAGCCCACCATGAATGAAGGTCCTCGACACATCGTGATCTCCGGAGCCGGAAGCGGTATCGGTCAAGCCATCGCCCTCCGCTTCGCCCAATCCGGCCACCTCCTCAGCCTCCTCGGCAGACGCATAGGCTTGCTTGAAGGGACCGCAAAACAAGCTTTGGAGGCCGGAGCAAAGAGTGTAATTGTTCGGTCTTGTGATATCCGCGATAAGAAACACGTCGATCAGTGCATCGCCGAATTCGCCGGAGAAAACGGCCCCATCCACGTCTTCGTCGCTAACAGCGGCATTGGTGGTCCCAACGAAGCCGGCCCCGAAGATCGCTTCGATGACCTCATCGCCACCAACGTCAACGGCACCTACTACTGCCTGCGCGCCGCCCAGGAGCACCTCGCCAAAGGCCCCGAGCTACGCCACTTAGTTGTCATTTCGTCCATCCTGGCGCGCTTTGGTGTCCCCGCCTACACCGGCTATTGCGCCTCGAAAACCGCGCTCCTCGGCCTCGTCCGAGCGCTCTCTCTCGAAGTCGCCACGGACAATATTCAAGTCAACGCCCTGTGCCCCGGCTGGGTCGACACCGCTATGGCCCGCCAGGGAATCGATGCCATGGCGGAAGGCATGGGAATCACCCATGATGAAGCCTTCGCCGAAGCTATGAAAGCCGTCCCCACCGGACGCATGAGCCAGCCCAATGAGATCGCCAATGTCGTCGTCTGGCTCGCCTCGGAGAACGCACGGGGAATGACTGGGCAAGCTATGGATGTCAACAACGGGGCATATATGATCTAGTAAATGTCGGAATTGACCGTTTCTCAATGAAGTGAAGCTCTATGTACGACTCCTCACATTCCTCCGCTTCCTCTTCCACTTGGTCCAACCCCAATTACGAGCTGATTTCGGAGCTGGGGCGCGGCGGCATGGGAGTTGTCTACAAAGCCCGCCGCCACAGCGATGGCCGCCTGCTCGCTGTGAAGGTCCTCCCCAAATTTACCAGCCCCGAATTACTCCTCCGCTTTCAAAGAGAGACTCAGGTCCTCGCTCGTCTTGAACACCCACATATTGTGAAGACCGTTGACTATGGAGAAGAGAGTTCACCCTTCTTCGCCATGGAGTTTATGGAGGGGCAAGACCTGGAGAAGCTCTTTGAAGATCGACTACAAAGCACAGGGCAACCCTTTGATGTCAAAGAAGCGCTAGAGCTCCTCGCCCCGATTGCCGAAGCCCTCGCTTATTGCCACTCCGAGAACATCCTTCACCGAGACATTAAGCTGGCGAATATCTTCATCAATCGCGGTGGATACCCTGTCCTCGTCGACTTTGGCGTCTCCAAACAAAAGAATGAACACACTCAATCCAGCTATGAAAAAACCCTGTCCAAGTCGCAAGAGTTCGTCGGTACTGTCGCTTATATGAGCCCTGAGCAGCTCTCACTCAATGACGAATACGGCCCCATGGGACCAGGAACCGATGTTTGGAGCCTTGGAACAGCCTTGTTTCAATTGCTCACCGGTGACTTTCCATTCCCCGCTCCAAGCCCCATCCATCTCTTTGTCTCAATTACCGAAAACCCTGCTCCCAGTATCCGCACCGTCCGACCAGACCTACCGAAGTGGCTCGATCGCCTGGTCCTCCAAATGCTGTCAAAGCAAAGCGCGGAGCGACCGAGCATGGAGCAGGTTGCGCAAACGCTACGAAATCAATCCTCAATACGCCCCCAGAGCGCTCGCGGCTATTCTTACCTCTGGCCCATCGCCCTCTGCATCACCGCAACGGCCATGCTCGTCCTCGCTTTCTTACTCTGGCAAAGCCGAAGCCCCCTCCAATTCAACGAATTGACCCCGCCTCCTGCCTATGTTTCGGGCAAGAAATACATCCTCAAGGGTCAACTGAATCAGGGGCCCGTCACAATATCTATAGGAGATCGCAAGGAGGTCAGCAAGGTTGATGGGCGTTTTGAGTTATCGCTTCCCCTCAAAGAAGGGGTGAACCTCATCAAGATCACTTTTTCAATCGGACGAGGCGAAGATCTAAAGCGCTCATACCAGATTCATCGAGACACCAAAGCCCCAGTCATCCAATGGTCCCTTCCGGGAATTGATAAGTCCCAATCCTATCTTGCGATCGATGATTGCCCATCCATCAAAGGGAGAATGATTGACACATCGCTTGACTCTCTCACTGTGAATGAGACCTTAATCCCCCTTGAAGCTGATCAGTTTGTGATTCCCAGCGCGCTTTGGGACTCAAGTCCAGATCGCGTTCTTGTCCTCCGAGCGCAAGATAAAGCAGGCAATGAAAGTATCTTAAGCAATGTGGTAAGCGGCACTACACTGGCCAATACGTCGGGCGCTGCAACAACACCAGGCACTGCAACGTCGCCTTACCCAACCATTAAGCACCTTTCTATTGAGT
>JARGOJ010000511.1 GCA_029210225.1 Planctomycetota bacterium | reverse complement strand
GATACGGAGACGAATAAACTCTTTTTGCAGTGACTTTAATTTACCTTTGGGACTCGCAACCTGCGCGTCGAATGACTTGCATTCCACTCATGTCTCTCAGCGGAACTCTAACAGTATTGGTTTCCCGGTCTCCTCCGAGGCTTTCAGGGCCTCTTGATAATCCGAAAGCCACCAGCCTCTCTGAGCAGACACGGGCTTTGCATCTCCAGAATAGAAAGACACACAAACGGCCAGCGCGCTCAAGGCTAGAAAGCCTAAACTCTGCTTCATTCTCATAAACGACAAACCTCTTCTCTTGTCTGGAATTACTGCTAAGTCGCTCGACCTTCACTGATCGTCACTGAGAAAATAACTTTTTCTCGGGATATCCTGTAAATCCTCACCCTATGACCCAAACGAACGACATTTCCTCGGGAGTATCACAGGGGCTTTCTCAGACACTCGAAATAGAAGGCCAAGCCGTCGACCTAATGAAGGTCTGATTGAAATCCTCATTGAAAGAAGACCCGTCCAATTCATCGCTGTCTTCTGCCAATGATAGGGTACAATCTCCAGTCCATTGACCTCTCTCACAGCGCTCCACGCTTTAGATTGCGCTCTCCTCCATGTCTCATAAAAACTGGCAACAAGAGTTCCAGGAGGTCTCTGAAAAGCTCCCAGGCATCGCCGCCCTCACCCAGAAACAAAACTGCGCGCTCGTTGTCTTTGATGTGGAGAGCACGCAGTTGGCTCCAGGCTTTAAAGGCTTTCGAATCATTGAATTAGGATTTGTCTGGATCGATATTGAGGGGCAGGCCTACGAACTCCAGAGTTTTGTTGACCCTGACGGTCAGTCGATTCCGAAGAAGATCCGCGAGCTTACAGGTATTACCAAGGCGGACGTGAAAGGTCAAAAAACTTGGACTCACTGGACCGCACGGTTTCTAGACTTGGCGAAGAACACCATTACCTCCGGCTTCAATTCCCGATCTTTTGATTGTCCCGCCATTCGTAAAATGAATGAGAAGAAGGGCGCCCCGCTTCCTCTGTTCCAACACCACCTCGACGTCAAAGCCATCTGCGGAAAGGGCAATCTATCGACCGTCGCCACTGCCTATGGAGTTAAGATTGAAAAGGCCCATAGAGCTCTCCCCGACGCTTGGATGACCGCCCGCATCCTCGACAAGATCATTCAAAAGCGAGGAGCCGACGAAGTCGCCAAACACATCGCGCTCTGCCCCAAGAGTCACAGTCCTAAGCCGACTAAAGCGAACCTATTCTCAGCCCCAAAACAAAACAACGACCCCAATAAAAATCAGCGCCTCGCGATCTTACGCAGCTATCTGAAATCGGGACGCAGCATTCAATGGAGCCGCTTCGCCAAGCGTTACAAAATCTCGGAAGCCGACCTAAAAAAAGAAGTCGCTGAGCTACAATCTAATCTCCAAACCCCGCCCCAATAATCTTTCGTAAAGAACTCAATTCATGAACCCACGAATCTTTATACTACTCTTACCCACGTTCATCTTTCTCTCGGCGTGCAAACCTATCCAAGCCCGAGAATTTGACACCCGAAAGACGCTCAACAACGCAGAGGAAGGCATCGTTACCGGACGCATTCAATCCCTTGTCTTCGGTCGAGAAGCCAAGAATTGGACAGATTACGTCGCGGGATACTCCGGCCAGACAGACCGCTTCTCGTATTTCATTGAATTGAAGGGTGAGCAAGAGTATTTCTTCCATGTCCCAAAAGACGGCGTCTTCGCGGTCATCGTCAAACCGGGATACTACGAGATCAAGTCTCACTTCTATGGCTGCAATGAATCGGGAGACCCGTTCCGAAGCGTGACCATCACCCCCCTCGGCAGCGCCATCCGCGACAGCAAAGGTCGAACAGCTGTTCTCTCCTATAACGGCTTGGACTCGTCGAAGAAGTCCATCAACGTCAAGGCGGGCAAAGCTCACCTCCTCGGCAATCACATCTTCAATGTTAAAGGTCGCATCGACAAAACAAGCGGCGCCGCTATCCTCGATGTTGAGAGGACCCAAGGGGACTTCGCGGTCTTTATCAAACGCTTGAAGTCAAAACACCCAGATCTGCCATTCAATTAATTGTTTCACTGTCGCGCTCTACCCACCGCAAAATTGAAGAAGGGCTGACGAATCGCCGTTGGCAAGACATCAGCCCCTCTATCCAGAACCTAAAGAATCTAGGTTTTGCGTCATTAAGCCGGTACATTCACCAGAGCTTTATCCTCTAGCTTCTGCACCACCAAGGTTCCTATAGAATCACCTAACACATTCGTACTGGTGCGGAACATATCGAGGAAAGCATCCACGGCGAACAACAAGGGAATGTAGTAAACCGGCAAGCCCACTGCGTTCGCCACGAGCACCATAGTCACAAGCCCCGCGTCGGGAACGGCGGCCGCGCCGACAGAAGCCATGACAGCCGTCACGAAGATAATTAATGTCACGGCCCCACCAAGCTCAATAGGAACGTCCGCCAGGCCCTGATATATCTGAATCAGGAAGATCACCGCGACGCCTTCATAAAGCGCCGTGCCGTCCATATTCATCGTCGCGCCGACGGGCAATCCAAAGTTTGCAACCTTCGGAGACACGCCTAACTTCTCAGTCACGCAGCGCAATGTAATCGGCAAGGTCGCAGCGCTTGATCGAGTTGTGAAAGCCACCATGAGCGCTTCCCGAAGCCCCGCCCAAAGACGGAGCGGAGAACAGCCGGCCACAGCGTGAGCAATAAAGACCAGGAACGCGACGTGCATGCCTATTCCGGCAATGACAGTAATGCAATACCACGCCAGAGAGCCAAAGACGTTCGGACCATTCTTGCCAATTAACTCCGCAACAATGAACATAATGAAGACCGGCTGCGCGCTCGACCCGACAAAGACAATCGCGATTCCAAAGAGCAATGAGAAGAAGATAATCCCCAGAGAATTGCGCTTACTTAACGACTCGAAGGGGTTCGTCAACATCGGCTTGACGAGACTGTCTCGCAACATATCCCCAGCGGTCTTCTTCTTCGCTTTGAGCAACTTCTTAAAGCGCGCTGCTTCATGCCCCGAGCCCATCTCTTCCGCTTTTTGATCGGCCAACCAACCTTTGTATTCAACGGTGGGCTTGCCGTCTTTCTCAGCGCTCTTCCCGCTCTCCTGCTCATACTTCGCTAGGGCCACGCTCAATTCGGCAGCCCGTTTATCATGGATTAAACGCGACGCTTCTTTGTGCCCCGGACGAAGCACAAGCACCGCCACGAGGCCAATGGACACCGCGACCGTCGTCGTTCCTATGTAATAAGCAAAGGTCTTAAATCCAATTCGCTTTAATTGATCGAGCTCTTTCAGGCTCACCACCCCAGCGATGATGCTCGCCATGATCAACGGCGCGATGAGCATCTTGAGAATGCCCATAAAGAAGACTGTTCCAAAGAGGTTGTACCACCACAGAAGACTGTTGTACCAAGACCCAGAGTCTGTCTCGTTAGACATGGTCACGCTCAAGACTTCGGTCTTCGCGATGCGTTCCTCGGTGCCATCTAAGAGGGCGACGACATAGACATCTTTTAATTCCGAGACCTTACCAATCGCCGGGCTGCCGTCTTTGCGCTTGACCACGTCGTGATGATCGAGGGAATAGGTCATCCACCCAATGAGAAAACCAACGAAGATCCCCACAAAAATCCAATTGTGAGTTTTAATCCCCAGAAAGGTCCCCCCGTGAGACTCATCCGTCGTCACTGGAGCGGGCTCCACCTTCTTGTTCTTTCCTGACTTACTCACACTATCCCCAGTTCCTTCACTAGACTTTGAGTTTTCGGTGCCCCCACGGCATGAGTCTCCCTAAAGATTGCAAGATCCTCAGCGAGAGTTATATCAGAGGGGGCCCTCAAGGCGCTATTCTACGGAAAGCCCGAACTTTTTTTGGTCCTCAATTTCTTTTAACAAATATGACGCATTGCGCTAAACTGCCCAGCCCGTTTCCCACTTCTTCTTAAGAGAAGTCTTATCCTCGCTGGAGCAGCTATGTGGCGACCCCCGTTTCGCTATCTCTCATCCTGGCTCGATGACGCGGTCCTCAATGGCAGCGTGGTACTCGAACAACGGCGAGCCTTCGCCGATACAAAAGTCGCCCAGCCCCCGCCTTTCGAACAGCTCATCCAAGAGATCACTGAAAAAACACCCCTCATTCACTGGGCAAAAAAACGCACTCGCTTCTTCTGGGATCGCATCCCCGTCTCCCTGAGATCTCTCCCCTACGAGAGCTACATCGACTTTCACAAATCTCCAGGCCCCAACGCTGACACCCTCGTCGTTTATCACCACGGCCTCGGTGAGATTCCCCACGACACCCTTCCCCACGTGCTCTTTCGCCATCCAAAACTCAGAGCGCGCTGCGACTGGATCGCCATCAAAGGCATTCACCACAAGAGCTGGGCCGAAGTCAGCGGGCGCCTGCTACGGGATCGCAACACCTTCATCCGATCCCTCGTTGCCTCCGCCGGTGTCTGCAAGCAAATCGTTCAAGACATTGGTCCCCGTTACAAGCACGTCGTCATGGTCGGAACCAGCATGGGGGGCATCATCTCCCTCGTCGAATCCTGCCATGAACCTCAATTTCAGCTCTATGTCCCCTTCATCGCCGGCCCCAATCTCGCCGATGTCATGCTCAAATCGAGCTTCCGCTGCATGATCCACGGCGCCTTTCGCCGCCGCGAGCGTCAATCTCCCTGGCTCCACGAGTTAGACATGACTTGGCGCCTCGAAGGGCAAAGCGGTCCTCCTATCCGTCCTCTCCTCGCTCGCAGTGACCGGCTCTTCCGTTATGAAGCGCAAGTGAAATGCTACGAGCGCATCCAAAGAGCGGAGATCGCGACTTTCGAAGGTGGGCATATCACCGGGGCAGTGAACCTCCCGGCCTTCGCGAAACACGTCGTCTCCATGATCAACAAGAACTGCTGGGAGGCGACTCCAAAAACAGCGGCGAAGCTCTCAGAGATGAAAATCGCATGACCTTCCTTCAAGAACGCGCCCATCGCCCCTGGCCCTGGCCTGATAGTCCGTACATCATGTATATGGATTGGCTCGACCTCCTCTTCGCTCACTGGCCTGTCACCGTCGAAGCCTTACGCCCGCACATCCCCAAAGACCTTGAGATTGATACTTTCGAAGGACAAGCATGGATCGGCGTGGTTCCCTTTCGCATGGCCAACACCCGACCTCGCTTCTTTCCTAATATTCCTGGGGTCTCAAACTTCCTCGAACTCAACGTCCGGACCTACGTCACAAAAGATGGCAAGCCTGGAGTCTGGTTCTTTAGCCTCGATGCGGAGAGTTACCTCGCCGTCCGCGGGGCACGCTTCAGCTTCAACCTGCCTTACTTCGACGCAGCTATGAGCTTCAAAGAAGACCCCGACGGCACCATTCACTACGCGTCCAAACGAACCCATAAGAACGCCCCCAGCGCCAACTTTGAGGCCAGCTACAAAGCTGAGGGGGAGGTCTATAAGACTCAGAAGGGCAGCCTTGAATATTGGCTCACCGAGCGCTACTGCCTTTATTCACAAAGCAAAAAGGGTCGTCTCTATCGCGCCGACATCCACCACGCGCCCTGGCCCTTGCAAAAAGCGAGCGCCGAAATCAGGGTCAACACAATGTGTGAAGCAGGAGGAGTCAAGCTTCCCGACGAAAAGCCGTTGCTCCATTTTGTCAAAGGCATAGAAACCTGCGGCTGGCTCGTGAAAGCGGTAAAATAGCCAGCTTATCTATGGTCGAACAAAGAAAAGAGTCACGCCATGACGACCCAGGCCGTCATTTTCGATTTATTTGGCACCCTCATGGAGCTGAAGCAACACCGTCGCCCCTTTTACAAGCTGCTGCGACGAATGGGCTTTACCGAGTTTCGTGAAGCGCGACGCATCGCCATGTCCTTTCATGACGACAAGGTCCGCGCCTATCTCCGCTCTCACGGCCTCCAACAGGAGAGTCTACTCCTCGACTGTGTGAGCGAGATTCGCGCCGACTGCGAAAGCGCCAGGCTCTTCCCTGAGACTCTTGAAGTCTTGGGCGCTCTCCGAGAGAGAGGAGTGAAAGTCGGCATCCTGTCGAATGTGTCCGACTACTATGTCGAGCCCTTCTACAAATATGAGCTCGACAAGCGCTGCGATGCCTTTGTCATGTCCTGCGACGAAGGCATGATCAAACCTGATGCAGAGATCTATCAGCTCATGCTCGATCGCTTGCAATGCTCCCCAGAGCAGGCGTGGATGGTTGGGGATAACTTGCAGTGTGATGTTCAGGGACCCCAAAAGATGGGAATCAGCGCGGTGCTTCTCGACCGAAGTGGGCAGCGTCCAGGGATCAAAAACTTGATGCAGATCCTGTCGCTAATAACTGGTCCTGACGTTGATGAGCGCCCCCTTGTGTATTGAGGACCGACTTGAGGCGCTGCCGCCAAGATCGGCTCAACCAGGTCTCTTCTGAGGACGTCTCTGCCATTGACTCTAAAATGCGCTCGGCTTCAGAGACAAAGACCATCGCGTTCTCGGGGCGAGCTTCAGGCTCTTTGCTGAGCATTCGTAAAATCAAATCGTTGAGCTTCGAATCCAATTTCGGGACGGCGACCATAGGGCGCCGAG
>JARGOJ010000510.1:1855-6638 GCA_029210225.1 Planctomycetota bacterium | reverse complement strand
AGGGCAAGTCCGCGTAAAATCGGTCACTTCTTCCGGCCGCTCGTCGACGAGAAGTACGATGACCTCCACCTCGGGGTGATTCTCAACGATCGCCTTGGTGAGCTTATGAAGAATAATCGTCTTCCCAGTGCGGGGCGGAGACACGATCAAAGCGCGCTGACCAAATCCAATCGGCGTCATGAGGTCGATGACCCTGAGGCTCATATCTCGATCTTCGGTCTCCAGAAAAATTCGCCGCCGAGGATCCTCGGAGATCAACTTCTTGAACTCTGGAATCCGCACGTAGTCGGCCGGAGCAACGCCATGAATGCTGTCGACCTGGGTCAACGGACGACGGTTGTTCTTCCGCGTCGCCTTTCCAACAATCTTGACTCCAGGACGCAGTTCAAAACGCTTAACCATGTGATTAGGCACGAAAACATCGTCTTTTGAAGTCGCCAAACTGTTTTTGACTGTTCTCAAAAAACCAAAACCTTCGCGAGTAAGAGAAAGATAGCCTTCCACGTCTTCGGTCACGGTATCTTGATTATCTGAAGAGGAATGAGGGCTACGTCCCCCGCCCCGTCGTCCGCGCGAACGACGCTGACGAGGCCCATTTTGGCTTCGGTTCATGGCCAATCTTTCATTTCTTTGGATCGCACGAGAATCACTTAGGTGAAGGGGATTCCCGGAGTTGGACGACGTCCGTTCTTTGTTCTAGAAAGAACATGCTTTGTCTTATGTGGAAGTGCTTTGTTTGAAGCCCTTTGACATTTCACCGGATACAATAGCAAAATCATTCGCCCCTGCAAGATTTTCAGAACCTATCCAGAAGCGAGGAAAGCCCGTTGCCATCACCCATCGAAACCCACGCGGAAGCTCATTTTCTAGCTCTGTGGGGCTCTTTGTTAAGCGCGGGGATTTCAGAAGCCAAGATCTATGAAATCCTCAGCAAAGAAGCAGGACACCAAACTCTCAAGGTTCTAGCCACGAGCCTCCGCGAAGAAATCGAAGAATCGACAGCGCTCTCCGCTTTCTTCGACGACCCGGTCCGAGGACCACTCCTCCGCCCTTGGGTCCAGACTCTCCTCTTTCAATGTGAAAATGGTGAAGGAGACTGTGAAGCGTTGGGGGAATCTTTGGTGACCGCCGCAAGCATTCTCCAAAAAGAAGCGAATGGACGAAGTCGCACCCTGTTCTGGCGGAAAGTCCAACTGCTCCATTCCCAAAAAATAGAGGGTCAAAAAATCCTCGAAATCCTCGCAAAGGACGCCCAAAACGCTGGAGAAGAAGACTTCGCTGAGACCCTTCATGTCGCGACTCGCCTCTGCAGAAATGGAAAATCTCTCCCCGCAGCCCTGGCCAAATCGGCCAAGAGCTTCTTACGCTCTGAAAAACTTCTCCTCGCCTCAGCCATAGGCTCCGACGACCTTGATGCCACCTTTGAGCGCCTCTGCTTCCTCGCCGACCTGGCCAAGCCTCGGCAGGCTTCTCCAAGCCCCACCCGATCGCCAAGCCCTGAAAACACGAACTCTCAAAGTCTGGGAGAAACCTCAGCCAAGGTCAAGAAGACCATCTCTGGAGCCCTCTCCAGCGTCGGTGACCTCCTCGGATTAAACGCCGATCGAGACCAAGAAACACCAAGCCACCACGCTCCGACACGGAACGAAGACGTCCGGGTCACCCCTCGGTCAAACCAGCCCCCAGGACGAAGCTCCGTGGAAGCAACCAGAGACGAACGCCGCGACGAACGTCGGCGCCGCGCCGAGCAAGCCGCGGGCTCCCCGAGGATTCGAGTCAACGTCAAGCGCGGCGACAGCGAACGCGTCGGCAAAAGCCGTGACCCCAACGAATCCTCCACCGAGCTTCGCGCCATCCAAAAGACCATCGGCCCCGCCTGGATGACCGAAGACGGGTCTAATGAAGGAGGAGCGTCCGAGGAAGGAAGTTCAAAGACCATTGGCTTTAGCAAGCAAGCGACCCCCGCTCCAGAAAAACCACGCCCCGCGGTTCGGGTCACGATTACAGCTAAAAATGAACCCGCTCCAGAGATTCATGGCCCGGTGACCATCGATAAGCTCCGCTCCTATCTCCTACTTCTCCAAGACAGCCCGCAACACACCATCATCGCTGACCAAGTGGCTGAGGGCATCGTCACCCTACGCAAGCAAATGGGCGACGACTACGACCCGAGCCTTGAAGCCGACCGCCGCGACCTTGACGACCTCGAACTCGCCTTTGGAAGCTGGAAAGCTCAACACGGTCGTTGAGCCCCATCTTGAAAGGCTGGGCATTTCCTTTAAGGTATGCGCTCTTCAAAGGATCGACACCACCTCAAGCAAGTGAGCTATGACAGAGGGCGGGACGCTGTGACCCCGCCAAGCCGAGGCGGATGCTTGGTCCAACATTAGGAGTTCATGATGAAGAAGGTTGCCATCCTTGGCGCGGGAAAAATTGGTCGCGCTGTCGCGGCTCTCCTCGATTCCACAGGTGATTACGATGTCACCCTCGCCGACGGCGTCGCCTCTGTCGCCGCTTCAGCCTCAATAGGCCTTGAAAACACCCTCGGCGTTGAGATGAAGCTTGATGACAACAGCGCCATGAAGGACGTTCTCGACGGCAAAGATGCTGTGGTTAGCTGTCTGCCCTTCGCCTGCAACCCAAGAGTCGCAGAGCTCGCCCTGCGTTATGGTCTTCATTATCTCGACCTCACCGAAGACGTCGCCGTCACTCGCAGAGTTCGAGAGTTGGCCAAAAACGCTGACTGCGCTTTCATCCCTCAATGTGGCCTGGCCCCTGGTTTCATCACCATTACAGCCTGTCACTTGATCAAGAAGCTCGACACCATTGATCGCTTGAAAATGCGGGTCGGCGCGCTCCCGCTCTACCCTGCGAACATGCTGAGATACAACCTGACTTGGAGCACAGACGGGCTCATCAACGAATATGGCAACCTCTGCGAGGTGATTCACCGAGGTAAGCGCCAGGAAGTGCTTCCTCTTGAAGGCCTTGAAACCCTTATTGTAGATGGCACCGATTACGAGGCTTTTAACACTTCGGGAGGCTTGGGAACCCTCTGCGATACCCTCGAAGGAAAGGTCAACTCCCTCGATTACAAGTCGATTCGTTACCCCGGTCATCAGGAACTTATCCGCTTTCTCATGAATGACCTGCGCCTCAACGACGACCGCGAAACCCTCAAGCGCATTTTCGAGCGCGCTCTCCCCACCACTTTCCAAGATGTCATCGTGATTTATGTCAGCGCGACCGGGGAAGCAAATGGCCGCTATGTCGAGCACACATACGCCCACTCGATTCCCCACCAAGTGATTGACGGCCGCTCCTGGACCGGCATTCAGATTACGACCGCGGCAGGCATTACCGGTGTCCTCGATCTTCTTCTTGTTGACGAGAAGCTCCCTCAGAAGGGCTTTATTCGCCAGGAAGAGATAGACTATGATCTCTTCTTGAAGAACCGTTTTGGCCGATACTATGCAAGGACCAACGAAATTCTTGCGTAGTTGAGGATACATGGGCTTAGTGACAGTGGACGACGTTCAAAAAAGCAATCCAGAGACCAAGGACAACTCCGGGGAAGCTCCGGCTCCCGCTCCCCAACCGGAGAGAAAAACACGTCTGCCTCGCAGGATTAAAAAAGCCTTCAAGCGCATGATGGTCCGCCTCGCTGTCTTGACCTTGCCTCGCATTTACCTGACCTACATGTGGTTTGTCTACAAAACCAGCAAGGTCGAAGAGCTTGGCTTCACTCCTGGCCAAATGCGAGAGCAATGCGGCGAGGGAATCTGGGCTATTTGGCATGACGAAGTCTTCTTGGTGGCCTATGCCTTCGGTAAATACAAGCCCCACACCCTCGCGAGTCGGGGAGACTTTGGCGAGCTGATTGCCCGGCTCTTGCAACTTTGCGATTTCAACGTTTTCCGAGGTGGCTCAAGCAGCTCAAGAAAACGTCGGTCTTCTGAGATTCTCAAAGACATGATCGAGTGCATGAACCGCGAAGATGGTGTCCTCTATGGAATCACCACCGATGGCTCTATGGGCCCGGCTTACCGCATGAAGCGCGGGGTTGTAAAGATCGGCATGGCCTGCCAAGCACCCTTGGCGGTCCAGCGAACCTGGTGCAAGCGCTACGTCCAACTCCCAAGTTGGGATCAGACCTTCATTCCTATGCCCTTCAATCACATCGTTCACGTCTATCAAGGCCCCTTCTATCCACCCAAGAAAGACGCTGGAGCGGAGGCCATGGAAGACTTCGCTGTCGAGGTCGAGCGCGCTCTCTGTCGTGTCAGCGGCTTCGCTCGACGCAAGATAGAAGGCACGCTCCCGCAGAAATGGGTCGAGCGCTTCCCGGAGAAATTTCGCGAGGACGTCACGAAGGAAGAGGCTCCTGAGCTATTTCTCCCCGTCGATCCCGACTACTACAAGAAGAAGGGCAGCGCATAAGCGCTGTTCGAAGACCAATCCCGGCCATGTGTCGACCCGACTTTGGATTGGGTTCCATTCCCCCGACAAACAATAAATCCAGGGCAAACACAGGGTTTGCCCCTACGGGTTTTTCGCGTTGCTGTGGGCTGTGGGTTATATGAATGGCTATGGATTGGGTTCCATTCCCCGGGCAAACAATAAATCCAGGGCAAACACAGGGTTTGCCCCTACGGGTTTTTCGCGTTGCTGTGGGCTGTGGGTTATATGAATGGCTATGGATTGGGTTCCATTCCCCGGGCAAACAATAAATCCAGGGCAAACACAGGGTTTGCCCCTACGGGTTTTTCGCGTTGCTGTGGGC
>JARGOJ010000510.1:0-1755 GCA_029210225.1 Planctomycetota bacterium | reverse complement strand
TCCATTCCCCCGACAAACAACAAATCCAGGGCAAACAACAAATCCAGGGCAAACACAGGGTTTGCCCCTACGGGTTTTTCGCGTTGCTGTGGGCTGTGGGTTATATGAATGGCCAGGTAGGGGCAGACCCTGTGTCTGCCCTTCTATGGATTTGGTTCCATTCCCCCGACAAACAACAAATCCAGGGCAAACAACAAATCCAGGGCAAACAACAAATCCCGGGCTTAGGATCCAAAGCGACGAATAGCAAATCCCTCGGTCTCAGCGCTCTCCAAAAGCTCGCGCATCTCCTTAGCCGGAGCCTCAGGCGCCACAAGCTGCCCGTTTGAGTGAAGGTCCACGAACTTCTGAACTCTTGGAAAGGACGCTTCATCAGCGCTGCGAGCTTGGACTTGCATAGGTGTGTCGACAACTCCTGGGGCGTAATCGAGCACTTTAATGTCGCGCCCTTTCAGACCTTCGACTTCCTCAACCTCAATCGCCAGGTTCTGCCCCGCCATACGGAGGGCTGCCTTGCTCATGCAATAAGAGCCCCAGCCAGGATAGGCGGAGGTCGCGGCTCCTGAAGAGATATTGATGATTCTCAGGGGAGTCTTGGCCGGGCTCTTAGACACGATGTAGCCCATGAACCAGGCGGGGAAGGCGATGTTTAGTGTGAAGGTCTTTTCAAGATCAACCAAGCTCACCTCGCTGAGGGGGCCGGTCGGGGACAGGGTGGCGGCGTTGTTTATCAGAGCGATTTTTGACCAGTCGTCCGTGAGGTATTTTTCCTTGAAGTCACCCTCAAAGTAAGTCGCGCAGGCTTTGCTATCGCTTAAGTCGAGAGAGATATGGTGATAGTTATCGCTGTCGAAAGATATGAGGCGACGAGCGATGCCAACGACGGTCCAGCCGTGAGAGAGTAAGTCTTTGGCGAGGGCTGCGCCGATTCCCGAGCTTGTGCCAGTCACGATGGCGAGCAACTTTGTCATAGTCAAAAACTCCATCTCCAGCGCCTCTTGATTTTGCGCTGAAAATTTTATTGTCCTGATTTTTCATCCTCAGACTCTTCTTTCGCAGGAACAGTTGAGGATTGTAAGAATGAACAAATTTATCGAATCCTTGCGGGGTTATTGCTTTATCGCGCCGAATTTTTTCGGTTTCGCGCTCTTTACAGCTCTCCCCGTACTCGGCGCAATATACATGTCCTTTCATCAGGGCACCTTCTCCACCCACAAAAAAGACGGTCAGTGGCAGGTCGACGCCGAATTCGTCGGCCTCAAGAACTACACCGATCTCCTCGGTTTTCGCAGCGTCGATGTGCTCGGCACCGTGACCTATGATCGAGGCGAGGCGGGTCAGGAAACCTTGACCATCGTCTCCAATGGGGCAGAGAAAAAGGCGCCGATCACATTGGCCTCTTTGAAAGCAGCTCCGAAAGCCTCCAGGGTCGACTGCGTCTCTCCTCAGATGCTCTTCTTCTGCGGTGAAGTGAGCGCTCGGGAGTTAGACCCTAAAAAGATCGTCGAGGTTGTCCCAGATGACGCATCGCTCTTTCAGGCCACAGACTCGAAGTTCTGGTTTTACCTCTACAACACCGCCTTCTTCATGATTGGTATTCCCCTGGGAATGGCATGTTCCCTTGGCTTGGCCGTTCTGCTCAACCAGAAGATCAAAGGCCGCATGATTTACCGAACGCTACTTTTCTTGCCCTCCGTCGCGACGGGAGTGGCGATGTTCTTAGTCTGGCGCTGGATCTTTAATCCCAACGTCGGC
>JARGOJ010000509.1 GCA_029210225.1 Planctomycetota bacterium | reverse complement strand
CCTCGTCCTGCTCATCCACCATACGCAGGCCCATCATCCAAAGCCCCGCGTTGAGCAAACCGGCCAGAATGAAGAGGCTCGCGCCGCTGAGCAGAGTGGCGATGGTCCCTGCGAGGGCAAAGATCAGGTAGCTCTTGTGTTGGAAGAGCGCCTTGCCTTCATTGAGCGCTTCCATGATATCGAGGGGTTCAATGTCGCTTAAGTCGATGTCTTCGGCATGCGAGACGGAGTCGTCCTCTTGGTCAGCGGCGTTGTCGTGGACCTGTGGATCGTCTACGTTTTTAGAGGCGTTCTTCCCTGGCTGGAGGTGATCCTCGCACTGACAGGCGGAGCATTGACCAACCCAGCATTCTTCGTGATGCCGAGCCAAGCATTGCTGGCAGGCGACCCAGTCATCCGTGTTCGTTTGCACATTGTCGTGGCAATAAGGACAGCGAATGTAATGGGCGTGGACCTGAACTGTCTTTTCCATGATGGGACCCCTTCGACGATTGGAGAAGGATGGTAAGGACCCTGTGCCATGGAGCAAGTGTTTTTAGCGCTCAGCCCTGATCTAAATGAAAGCCGCGAGCTATGAACCTAGGATTTGTCTAGCGCGGATCAACGAGCACATAGTCAAAACGTTTATCTCCACCGAGGGCCTTCTCGAAGGCATCGAAGACTTTAGGGTTCATGGTTTGGCAGCCGACAGAGGACGGACGGGTATCCTTGCCTCGGTGGAAGAGGATGCCCGTGGCGAGGTCGCCGCGCTTTTTAGACGCTTTCTTCTCGCCCTTATCAATCCGGCCATCCTGATTGGTGTCGCGATAGCACGGGGTGATGCTGACCGGACGGTAGGCGGACAGACCCTTGAAGGTGCCGATCTTATATTTGTAGAGGCCAGGCGCTAAATGGGCGATGTCTTTGACGCCATCTTTATTGGGGTCGGGAGTTCCGCTGGCCTTTGTTTTCTCTTGGCCGGGAGTCGTTGATCCTTGGAAATACTCGACCCGGGGCTGACCCTTATCGTTGATCCAGAGCACGACAAAAGTATCGTTGTATTGGCGAATCTTCCGCTTCTTCTCTGAGTAGACTCGACGCTCAGGGTCGATGCCTCGGAGACCAACGACCGTGCGTTGTCCGTACTCCGTGGTTAATTTATAGCCGAAGCCTTTGAGCATCTTTCTGTAGTGGAGATACTTCTTCTTTTGGGACCAGCTTCGCTTCGCGACGGCGCGGCTTGCTCGCATAGAGCTCTTCATGCGCTTGCTCATATCGACTTTTTGATCGGGGGCGGGGGCCTTCTCTGGGACCTCTTCTCTCTTGACATAAGACGCGAAGAGCCAGCCTTTTTCTCCGGCGACGTCGACCTGGATCCAAGCTCCCTGAGTCTTCAAGATTCGAACTCGGGTGCCCTTGTTCAAGGACCGAATGACCTCGTGTGTCATGCCAGGACCCTTACGCATGTTTAGGTCGTCGATTGTGACTGTTCCCTGCTTGCCTTCTTTCTTCTTGCCGGCTTTTGGGCGAGGGGGAGGGTTTGTAAGGACCGGGCGCTTAACGCTGCCTTCAACTTTGTAGAGCTCGATCTCTTTGAGGTTCTTGACACCGGCTTGCGTCAGAGCCATACGCTGGTCTCCGAGGCCGGTGAAGAGGTCGAGTCGGTTCCCTTTGATTCCACCGCCAACATCCGCAGCGAGGAAGTAGCCGTCGTGAACGGTGCCGTCAGGGAGCTTGGCTCCCACTGCTTGAGGAATGTAGAGGACGGTGCCGTAAGGAATGACTGTCTTGTCCACGGCGATGCTACGGAAGGGAACGAGGGGATTGTTTCGACATCCGAGGCCGAAGGGAGCGGCGACTTCTTTGAATCGAATGATGCCGCCTTTTTTGCTCACGACGTTGAGGAGGCGACCGTCAGCGGTCATGCCTGATCCTTCGAGCTTGAGGGCCCGAGCGAAGCGCTTAGAGAATGTTCCGAGGCTCTTGCCCGATTCGTCGACGACGCTCTCGCTGCCTTCTCCCGGGTAATCAGCTTCTTGAGCGACCCAGTAATAGGTGACTTTGAATTTCCCGAGGTAAGATTTCTTTTCGGCCCAGGCTGTAAGCGGGAGGCTTCCAAGTAAGAGGGCGGCAGACAGCAATGTGAATTTCAACGAGCGCATACAATTCAGGTCCTTCCCCAAGGGTTGGGGATATCAAGTAGCATCCAATCCAAGGGAGATAGCCAAAGCCACCACCCTTTCGTTCAAAGATTTTTGAAAGACTTTGGATGCTCTGTATGAGGATAGAGCCTGAATGGTTGAGAGTGTCTTTTATGCGCTGGCGAGTATCTCTTTGACTTCGGCCTCAAGCTGGGCTCCGAGTTCGGGTTGGACCATCTTCACGTAGCTGGCGTAGCCTCGGAGATAATCTTTGAAGTCGTCTTTTCCTCGGGCCTGTGAGGCCAGACCGTGCTTGCGGCAGTTGTGAAGGATGGCGCGAAAACGGCGCCGCTCTTTCCTGGGAATGGTGAGCTTCTCATTGACGACCACCCCGCAGATGCGCTGCTGGCGATTCGGCCGGAGCACTCGTCGCTTCTTTGGGTGCTCGGCGAATCCTTCTTGCTGACAGATCTGGTCGACCCACCAGAAGAAGCGTCCGACAGCGACGTCTTCGTCCTTGGCGAAGGAGAAGGTGAGGTCGTCGGCGTAGCGGGTGTAGGTGGCCTTGACGCGCTTGGCGAGCCCGGTGAGGCGGGCATCGAGGCGACGACAAATCAGGTTGGCTAAGCTCGGCGAGGTGGGAGCGCCTTGGGGCATGACCCCAGGCCAGACGACCGTGCCGTCCTCAAGAATTGGCCGGCGCGTGCAGAGTGAGGCGAGCATTCCGGCGACTTTGGCGTTGTAACCGTAGTGCTGGAAGAGACCTCGAATGCGCCGGTAGTGAATGGTTGGAAAGAAGTTCTTGAGGTCCATTTTAATGACGAGGGCGGCTTTCAAGTGAGGCGCGGCATTCGTCACGGTGGAGCGCCCCTTCACAAATCCGTGGGCCGCATCGTGGACCGGCAGCTTCTCAAGAATACCGCTGAGTATCGTTCGCTGTATCTTCCGGAGAGGCGCTCGCGGCGCTGATATCAGCCGAGTGCCACCTTTGGCTTTAGGCACTTCAAAGTCGACATACGGAGCGCCGGTTCGACTTCCCGGGCGCATAAATCTAAAAAGCTCTGTCTCAGAATTGCAGCCAAGGAAATGAGCCAGAGCCTTGGGGTCGGCAATGGCGGGGAGCGCTTGACGCTCGGATTCGGGAGCGAGGGGAGGCTGAACACCGCTGGCCCAGTAGCGATGACCCCAGCGAGTGGTGACGGATCGAAAAAGGCCGAAGGACCAGCCCGTAGGATTGTAGCCCCCGGCAACGCTCGCAGTGACTCTGCGCGGCAGTACGGCGCGGGTATCACGCAAGGCGACGTCTTCAATGCCCATGCTTAGGGTGATCTTGCGAGCGAGCGCTCGAACGCTTCGGTTAGGGTCTTTAACCATATGGCGGAGCAGCTTGGCGGCGACGGCCGCTGGGAACATCGACTCAACCGCACGCAGTCCGTCAAGCTTGTCGTTTGGGTTCTCCGACTCTAATCTCCGGCGGATCTCTCCTTCAATCGCTTCACTGAGATAGTGGCGTGCGACTTCTGCTTCTGCGAGGTCGCTGTGCCTTTCGAGAAGGGCGAAGATCTTTGTCCAATTGGCGTCGAGATCTTCAGTCATTTCTTTTAATTGAAGAATGATTTTTCCAAGACTCACTCAGTCCGCTCCACGGCCAGGGCCAGTGATTAGGGGAGATTGAAAGGGGCGCCACGTTCACTACTTGCTTGACACTGTCGTGTTCCGCTGTGAGAAGCCGCGGATGCGGCAAGCATGGCTTCTCTCTCGGAACATGACTGATATTTGAGAAGAGTCGAGAAACGTTCACGGCGTAACGCCGCAAAAGAGCTAGTTGCTGGCGCCCCAATCAGACGATGATTATCAGTGAAAAGCGCTTGCTAAGGCAAGATGAAAAGTGACAGGAAAAGAAGAACGAGGATTGAGCGACTTGCAGGCCAGAGACACGCGCTTGGAGTTCAGGGCTTCGCTGAAGCGAACGACTCGCGCGCTGGTCTTTTCATGTTCAGTCAACGTCAGGCTTGGTGTAACGCCAAATTGAAAGCTCGCGCTTTATCCTCGTTTCGCTCCTGTATTCAAAAATTCAGAGACGCAGGCGCGACTTGCGGACCAAGAGCTGATGGGGTTTGGGGTTCGCTGAAACGAACACCGCATTAGCTCAAATCATTCATGAACAGTCATTTTCGACCACGGCGTATCACCGCAGATGGAAGGCTCGCGGGGAGTTGCTGCTTCTCGTCTTTTCGAACTTGATCCATGATATCAGAAGAGAGCGGCCTCGGACCTTCAGAGCTTGAGGCCGGGAGACCCATATCTCGCTCTATGGCGGCCAGAGCTAATTCTCTTAAGGTCTTCATCATTCCTGGCTGACGAATCAATTTGTTAAAGCCTTTGTTTCCAGTGTAAACCTCAGCGCCGAAGATTCGGAGTCGTTGAAGGTCGTCCTCGCTGAGGGTCGATTGCTGCAGAATGGCGAGGTTCTCTTCGAGTTCGCGAAAGCGTCGAGGCGCGCTAATGCTGGCGCAGACCCCAGGCTGTGAGAGTGAGTAGCGGTAGCAATCGGCGGCGCTTGGTGGGGTGAGTTGAGGTCGGCTTTCGACTCGCTTGAGCATGCGGCCGTAGCAGAGGTTACTGAAAGTGAGGATGCCTACTCCGAGCTTCTTCGCTGCGGGGAAGAGTTCTTTCTCCGAGCCGAGGTGGGCGGCGTTATGGCGGGTCATAAGGACATCCCAGGGATTGTTTTGGATGGCCTCAAGGGCCATTTCGCGGTGATGAGTTGAGAAGCCGCACGACTTAATCTTCCCTTGTCTCTTCAATTCTTGCATGATCTCAAAGGCTTCGTCGTTGAGCCGTTGATCGGACCGCGCCCAGAAATAGAGGAAGACATCAATGCTGTCTCTCTTGAGTCGTCGCAGCGCTGTCTCGACGTCTTTAACAATGCCCTCTTTGTGAGCATGAAAGGTCCCCGCGATCACATGGCTCGACTGTCCTTGAGATCCGCGGAGGAACTTTGTCAATTCGGTGTAGAGGGGCTCCCAGAAGAAGAGGTTGACCCCCGACTCTTTGGCGTGGCGATAACAACTGTAGGGGAGCTGCTGGGCCCCAGAAACCGCGAGCGGAGACACTTTGAGTCCCGTCTTTCCCAGCTCTCTCAATTCAATGGTGGGAGGGACGACCCTGTCCCGTTCTCTCTGAGCTTTGGGAGCTTGTTTGAATTGGGCGATGTTCTGAGGGCTGAAAATCAATGAGAGGGCCATTAAATGCTCTTTCAGAGCGGCGGGAGCTTCTTCTTTCAGGGCGTCCGATAACTTGGGGCCGACTTGTTCTTTGTCTTCTCGAATGAGTCTCGACCAGGCGGCTTTGGCAATGTCAGTTTCAATCCCAGGATTTTCGACGAGTTCTATCAAGCGAGGGAAGGCATGAGGGAGCTGGTCGAGAATCTCCCGGGTTGAGGCGCGAACTCTCAGGTCTTGGTCTTGACTCAGTCGAAGAAGCAGCGTCAACGATTCAGTGTTGTCAGTCTTTAAAAGAGACGCCTTTAGGAAGGCGCATGATCGAGCCCTGAGGACCGCATCATCTTGCGCTGCGAGGGTGGCGGCGATGCTTAATTGCTGATTGGCATTCATTCCTGAGTCCCCAGAGAGAACAAGGGAGGCGGCTCTCCGCACGATGGGAGAGCTGTCTGTGTTAAGGGCTTCGAGGCTACTTTCTGAATGGAGGGCAGCGGCGCGGACCCAGGGATCTTTATCGGAGAGAGCGCGTTCTCGTTGGGTCTCTGTCAGCGCTGTCTGTTCGTCCAGGGCCGCGACTATCGTTGAGCGAACCGCAGGGTGAGGATCGTTCAAGGCCAATTCGATCCAGTCATTATGCTGGGTTCTTAGGGCCCATTGAATTAACGAGATTCGCGCATTTGGAATTTGATCTTCAAACTCTAATTGCCCAATCGCCTTTAGGACCTTGGGATCATCATTGTTCAAGAGGCCAAAGAGCGCGTCTTTAATGACTCGTTGGGAACGATCGGTTAGCAGCTCGATGAGTCGTTGCTGCATCTTTTGTTCTGTGTCGAGTTGATTGCGAAGAAGTTCTGAGAGACCCGCAGCGGCGGCTTGGCGAACCCGCTCGTCGATGTGTTGTGAGCATTCGAGAATTGTCTCGAATAGAGATTGGTAGCGGTTTTGAACGACCCAACCCAGACCCCAAACGGTCGCTCCAGGGCTGCCGTGACTTGGATCTCTGAGGGCATATTGAACGAGGGGCAGGGCATCGTTGCGAATGTCATGAAGTAATTTGAGGCTTTGCTCGGCAGCGCGAGGAGGTCCGGGGATTTCGAGCCAGTGTAGGACAGGAATGAGATCTCTTGCGTCCCTCTTTACGAGGATCTTGTGTGCCCCTTTTCGCAAGGCTTCATGGGAGTCTGCCAGGAGATAGCAAAGGTCTTTACTAGAATAGTTCTGATCGGGCTTTTCAATGAGTTCCTTGGCGACGACCGCAGGGTCGGGGTTGTTGAGAGGAAAGGAGAGCGGAATCTC
>JARGOJ010000508.1 GCA_029210225.1 Planctomycetota bacterium | reverse complement strand
TATCGCCTGAGCTTTAATGCTCTTGGCCTTGTCATTCTCAATCTCTAGATTCATCAGGCGATTTGTCATCAAGATTGTCTGCTCATAGCGTTTCTGCGCCAAGAGTGATTGGGCCAAGACGAGGAACACATCCTCAGAGCCTTTACAGAGTGGGTCGAGACTCAGCGCTCTAATACGTTGGATATCGGCTTCTTCTTTTTGATTGAGCCGTTCGGCGAGCAGCGACCGAATAATGGCAGCGCGGGCGCCATAACTCTGCAAGGTTAAGTCGGATTTCATGGAATTCAATTTGCTTTGGAATGCTTTCTCTGACATTCCCGGAGGCACTTTAAACTCACTGAGCCGTTGGTCGATCTTCGATTCGAGAGTTTGCGCAGAGACGGCTTTCAGGAGCCTTTGAAGTTCTTTTATTTTAGGAGATTCTGCGCTTAGCGTTGTGGTGTCTGTTTCCAATTGCTCTTTAGAACGCACTAACACGCTCTCCCAATCTTCGCGGCGCTTATTGACGAATTCGTCAGCGCGGTCTTCGAACTCCCTGATCCTGCGTTCCCGCTCCCATTTTTCGCGAATGCTTGATGTCGCTGGACCGGCGAACGCTAGCAGTGAGAGAGTGAAGGCGATCGCGCCCGCTCGAAGCGCGGCCTTGTGTCTTCTGCGCCAACGCCGAATCCTTTCCCACTGGCTTGGAGCCTTGGCTAAAATGGGTTCGTCCTTTAGATATCGGGCTAAATCTTCAACGAGCTCGTCGGTGCTCCGATAACGTTGATCCAGCTCCTTCTCCAGACACTTCAATGTGATGACTTCAAGGTCTCTGTTGACGCTTTTTACAATGGTCGACGGCGCGACAGGTTCATCCGTCATGATCGCTTTGAGGATGTTGGTCAAAGTTTCACCGGTAAATGGTGGGACGCCGGTGAGTAATTGATAGAGGGTCGCGCCGAGGGAATAAATGTCGCTGCGTTGATCAATGAGCCCAGCTCGTCCATCCGCTTGTTCTGGCGACATGAACTCTGGGGTGCCCATGATTTGGCCAGTCATTGTCAGACCTCGGTCCTGACTGGCGTTCATATCTTTGGCGAGGCCAAAATCTGTCAGTAACACTTCGTCGTCATCGTCGCGAATAAGAACGTTCTCTGGCTTCATGTCGCGGTGAAGAATCCCTCGCTGGTGGGCATAGGCCAAGGCTTTAGCGAGCTTCAGCGCGATCTCAGCGGCTTCATGACTGTTATAGGGGCCGTCATCTCCAATGAGTGCCTTTAAAGACCGACCTTTAATGTAATCCATAACTAAATAATGGTGACCTTCTGATTCCCCAATATCGTGAACTGAAACAATGTTTGGATGGGTGAGCCGAGCCGTCGCTTGAGCTTCCAGACGAAATCTGAGCACGGCTTCTTCCCCAGCAAGTTGGCCAGCCAGCAGTGTTTTTAGTGCGACTTCGGTTTGCAATTTCTCGCTATAGGCGAGGTAAACCGCGCCCATTCCTCCTCGGCTAATCTCTCGAATGACCTTGTAATCGCCAAAGATTTTGGGATGTGGTGTGGCGGCGGATGAGCTTGTGTCACTGGCCTTAAGGTTTCCAGCGGAGCTTCCTGAGCTTTGGATTGTTGCGGAGAGATCTTGAATATCCATTGACGATGACGCCGAGAGTTGAGGACCCACTGCTTGAATTGCGGGAATAGCTCCACTTGATCGTTGGAGCGACTGGTAGTCGATTTCCCCAGAGGATACCTGAAGGGTTTGAGCCAAGTGGTCGGGATGAGAGTGGGTGAGGGCTTGTTGGCGAACCTGCTGAGCTTGTGTGGGATGGAGCAAGCCCTGTTGAAGGAGGGAGTCAATCAAGTCAATGTCAGCTTGCCCTTGGATAGAATGATAGGCGCCTTCCACCACCGCTTGAGGCAAGTATTGGTTTTGGATAAGGAGTTGACCGAGCAATACGTTGTTGTTCATGAGTTGAATGGACCTTCTTAGACTCGCCTGGAACTCCTGGCTATTCTAAACGACCGGTCAAGCGAGCGGCCATCTCGTATCCCAAGTAGCTCACTTTATTAGCGTCGAAAGCTGCAGCCTCGGCATCGTAGTCGGTTAGGTGCCAATGAATCATGTTGTCGTCCAATTCAAGCCAGGACGGTGGCTGGCCTCCGGGAATACTCATTCCCACTTGGCCGCAATTTAGAACAAGGTGCTCTTCTCGATCCCAATCAAAACGAGAGTCGATCTCGTTTGCGTCACTTGAATGCCCAGAATTGCTGACGAGCCTCGCCGGCCTCGCGCTCCCGACAATCAGTATTTTGGAACTGAGACCGTATGCCTCGTTAAGGGAAAAATGTGGATTGAGGGAGAATGATGATGTTTCTATTGGAAAGGCGCATGGGTTTTTTGGAGAGCCCCACATCAGACTGAACTCTCCGTAGGTCAGAGTTTCTGGAAGAGTTGGAAACGGTTCTTTCGCGTTGAGCAGCTGTTGTTTGTTCCAGATTAACAAGTTGCGGTAGAGCGTTCGGAAGCCAGTCAAGCGTTGAGGCGCGTGATAGACCGCATGCTCGAAGTATCCTCTAATGAGAATGACCTCTTCTTCTCGGAGCCGCTTAAGCACTTGGACGGGGTGGGGACCCCAGCCGAAGAGGCTGCCTATGTGAAAGATCTTCTTGATTTTTCTGCGTCGTATATCCGCGAGGACTGAGTCGAGAGCATGGATATTGCCTTCGGCGCCATTGATAACAGCGAAGTGATTGTGTTGATTGGAGCGCCGTTGAAGTCGTTGGTATTCGCTTGCAAGGCTTTCGTTCTCCGGGTCGGCGCGGCGCGCACGTTCTAGTTTTTGGAGTTCGTCATTGTTCATTGCTGTCCCTGCGCTGCCCCGCTAGCTAAGCACTTGTTGTCTATGCTGATTGACTGTCACGGCCAAAAACCATGATGCCGGTCCGTATGGCTCGAATAGAGACTTTGTTGTCATTCTTTCCAGAAATGACCTCTGTGCTCGAAAGGTCGACAACTCTGTCACCAATGATCATCCGTTTTGACGAGCCGCCATCGAGGTTCATTGCTTTGACGCAAGCAAAGTGACTCATTAAGTCCGCGCACATCCTAAGGGTAAAGCCTGGCGCTTTATCGAAGTTTCGTCCGTCAATCGCGCAAAAAATCAACTCACCGGATTCAGTGATGCCAGCCGCCATTCGCGGCAGTAAATTCTCGTCGAAGGTCTCGTCTTGGCTAAATGTTTGTGGCGGAGCAGATTTAGTGAAGTCTTCAGCTAACAGATCTGGCACAAGACCAGGAGTCAGCCAGGGGCCTCCAGCCATTGCGGCCTGAAGTGGCGGCCCGGGCATTCGATAGCTGACCGTTCCTGAGTGAGAAACTGCTTTGGGTGTCACCAGCAGAAAGCCCGCGAGGGGAACCTTCTTCGAATCGACCACTTGAGAACCAATGATTGCCAATTGATGCCCTCCAGCAACCGACTCGCCATAGGCCCGATTGAAAGTGACCGGGACCTGTCCAATGGCGGAGGGGTCATTGACGGCTTGAATAATGACTGTCTCTGTCCCAAAGTCGAGCTCTACACCGAGCATCGAAATGATCTCAATATCAAAGTGACCATCTCTTTGAACAACGGCGGATCGCCGCAATGACGGAGGAAGTATGTCGGTGTCGACGAGGAGACCGACGGGGTCGTTTCGATGACTGGGCGGCTCGATATCGGGTTCTGAATAGAGGAAGAAACCTCCAGAGACTCCGGCGACGGCGCCATGGGCCTTCATCAATTCCAGGAGTGATTGGTCGCCGCATTTGATTGTTCGGATGCGACCGCCTGGAGCGATGGCGAGAACGTTAATGTTGACCGGGCCGAGCTGAGTTTTTTCGGTGAGGGTGGCGTGGCGAACACCTTTTGCGATCTTAGTCCAGGAGGTCTTAGCGACGACGTCGGCGAGGGTTCGGGTTGATCCCCGGTGATGGATGCGTGCGGTTTGACTGTAGTAAAAATCGCAAATCGCCCGAACTCGAAGGGCTCGTGGAGGAGGAGCGTTTAAGACCTCGTCCATACGAGCGACCAAACCGACAAAGAGCACCCGAGATTCTATCTGGTCCATGGCGGTGAGGAGTTGGCAGACTGAAATGAAGCGCCGTCCAAACAAGGCAGCTTGGGCTGGGTCGATGGTTGGGAGGGACTCGGGGATGCGTTCGCCGACGGTGGGAGCGAGGACCGTCGCTTGGGATTCAATCTTCTCGAAGGGGGCTTCTAGACCGGTGCTCGGGCCGCCGAAGGCATCAATGATCGGGATCAGACCTAACTTGTGGGTCTTGGAGAAGGCGGCGCAGCTTGCATACCAGTTGTCTATCATGCACTCAGTCTAACAATTGTTGGAGATCGGCTCCTTTTCCGGTTGAACAATAAACAATGAATTCAATCTTGGAGGACGGGGATGACTGAGATTCCTTGGCGCTCAAAATTTTAGGGAGCGACGGATCCGAAAAACCGGGCAAAGCAATTTGGAACAGACCCAGGTTGTGCCTGTTCCAAATTGGCTGCCTTTTCCAGGGGGTGCAACAACGCTTAAAGTTCAGACGCTTCGATTGTGATTGGACCATTTCTTTTTTGGAAGCCTGGAGTTCTCAGAAGGAACTTGATATATTAAAGTATTAATATTTATGAATACTTTAATCGATTGGCCTATGTGAGTTGATCAGGCCCCTGGGTCGTTGTGGGGTCGCATGAAGGGAGTCTGTGCGAATGAATCGCTGTGATCTTTTCGCTAATCAAAGCCCCCTCCTTGAAGAGAGAGGGATTGCTCGAGATGGAGAATTCACCATGGACGAGAGCCTTCAGGACCAAGACAACCATCGCCGATTGAGTGAGCTGCTCCGGCTAGAATATCAGCGAAACCTACCGAATATCCTGAGGCGCCTGACGGTGCTCTGGAACTTCTTTCGCCAAAGCCGTCGACAGGACCGAGCGCTTCGTTTGATCGTTCAACGACTTCATGGATTGGTCAGTTCGGCCTCAACGTACAAGTTTGCCCAGATTGAACAGTTGGTCCGGCCGATGGAGCGCTTGGCAACGTTGGCCCTCAATGATGAGATATCGAAGGACACGTTAGTTTCTAAGATGCCGAGTTTCCTCAATCGCTTGAAAAGAGAGCTTGAGAAGCTGAACAAGTCTGGTCCTAAGAAAGGGATCTCATCTTCCATAAGGACAGGCTCCAAGATGGGGTCTGGGACCGTTCTCATCATTAAAGAAGACGATGATATGTCGAGGTGGCTGAGAGAGCACTTAACTCTTGCAGGTTTCGAAACAATCGTCATGAGGGAGGGGCGCCACGCGATTCGCGAAGCCGAGCAGATTTATCCCGACGTCATTTTATTGAGTCTGTTCTTACCCGACAGCGATGGTTTGGACATTTGTCAGATGTTGAGCCAGAAAGCCGGTCTGGAGAATGTCCCGATCGTCATTTTGACGTCCATACAAGAGCGAGACGACATTCTTAAGGCCTATGCTAACGGCGCTGACGACTATGTGTCCATCCCGCTGGACGAAGAAATCATGGTGGCAAAAGTTCGAGCTATGATTACTCGACGTCAACTCGCCCTGGCGCAATTCGGCTTTGAGCTGCGCTCAGGGTTTATCTTTGACGACCGCTACAGGATTCTAGAACTTCTAGGGCAGGGGGGCTTTGGCGAGGTCTACCGAGTCTTAGATCTTAAAACAGGGCACGTTCGAGCGCTGAAAATTCTTCGTTCCGATACAGCTATTGGAGTGCAAACCAAAGAGCGATTTCAATCAGAGATCGAAGCTCTTCAATCTCTCGATCATCCTCGCATTATCGGCCTTCACAACGCTGGGATGTTCCGAGATCGGCCCTACTTCACGATGGACTACTACAGTGAAGGTTCTCTGAGTCAGCGACTGGCGAATACAGGGGCCTTCAATGTCATTACTGCTCTCAAGAATATAGAGTTCATTGCGAGAGCCCTTCATTCAGCTCACCTGTCCGGGATCCTTCACCGAGACATTAAGGCGGACAACATTCTCTACGATGAGTCCTTGGAACCGGTGCTCACCGACTTTGGCCTCGCGATTGAATTGAACAGTAAGAACACCCGACTCACTGAAGATGGCTTCGCCGTTGGAACGCCCTATTACATGTCTCCGGAACAGATCAAAATGTCCGTTGGGCTGGACCCTCGAAGTGATATTTATTCCCTCGGTGTTCTCTTCTTTGAGATGCTCACTGGCTTTGTCCCCTTTGAATCCATGCCACCCAAGGAAGTCTTTAAGCGCACCCTGACTGGCAAGTTTCCGGATATCAGACAGATTATTCCTTTCCTCTCGATTGAGATTGCCATCTTTCTGGGCTCCATGACGCGAAGAGACCGCGAAAATCGACCACCATCAGCGAAGGCCGTCGCGGAGATGGCGCTCCAATTGCGCGAGAATTTCATTGAGAAAGGCCTTCAATGGTAATTGCGGCTCAACATTGAGTGGAATTCTCACCTACGGCGCGAACTATGACCTGTCCCCAGGTCGCGCCTTGAGGTCCTCCCGAGACTCCTAGAGTGTCGCGGGGGACTTCGCCTTTTTCGAGCGCCCAAACTCACAGCGCTGCCCGTTTGTGTTGATAATGCGAGAACTGAGAAATCGAGTT